>NZ_JBOHGB010000013.1:0-86774 GCF_050699935.1 Actinophytocola sp. | reverse complement strand
TGGGTCGCTGTACAAGTTGGCCCAGTCCGGCATGCTCCGCCTCGGCGGCGGCGCCGTGGTTGTCGTGCTGCTCGCGGTGGCGGTGCTGTTCTGCCGCAAACCCGCGGCACGCACCTGACTCCGCATCGGGCGGGCGACCGCTTCAGCGCAGTTCGACCACCCCTTGGTCGTCAGGTCGACGAGCGGCCCGCGCAGTTCCCGACGAGTCCGGCCGAGGCTGCTGGCGAGGTCCGCGAGACCACGCGCGAACGGTGCTATCCGAGAGGTCGCTCCAGGCGAGATCGGCAAGCGGAACCTTTGGCGTGTCGGCACTGGTGACCCGCACGTTGCGACCCGCGCCCAGCGCGGCGCGCAGTGTGTCGCGGATGATCCCCAGGTCGGTTATCTTGGCCTCGACTTCGGCAAGCTTGTCCTTGACACGCAACGGCGATCCCTCAGGCATCCTCTCGGACCGGCCACTGTGCCGGTGACTGCCCATGTCGATCAAATCCGCCACCTCATCCAGACTGAAGCCCAGTCGCTGCGCGGCCTTGATCACTCGCAGCACTGTCACCGTCTCCGGCGGATAGACCCGATGCCCGCCCTGGGTACGCTCCGGCTCGGCCAGCAGGCCACGGCGCTCGTAGTAGCGCAATGTCTGCAGGTTCACCCCCGCCGCAGCGGCGACCTGCCCGCTCCGCAAACCCGACAGCCCGGTCACGACCACATCACCGCCATGTTGCCCGGTGCCGCTGCACTCCCGCGGGCCGCGGACGCGACGGAAATGTACGCCCCGACCGATTGGCACCCAAGCACAACCGCAGCCGTAGGCGACGTGCCCGATGGCCGCGCCCACAACTCCGTCGGATCCGACGCCGAAGCGTCCATGGTCCGACGGTAAACCCTGTACCTGGTGTTGGATGCAACCCGCGATGCCCACATCTCTGCCAGGCCGAGCCTCATCGGGCCGAGTCTCATCAGCGTCGACGGACCGCGACCACGTTGTAGGTCGTATCCGCGGAAGGGGGCGTCGTCAGGCGCGCATTGGGCAGGTACAGGCGGTCACCCAAGGCTGCGACCGCGGTTGGGACGTCGAATCGCTGGTCGGTGATGTGGTCGACGACTCGCCCTGCGGTGCCACGGGAGTTGAGGTGAACGACAGCGATTCGGTTGAGACGGTTCTGCACCACGAGCAGCCTGTGGCGGTCGAGCAGGAGGCCGTCGCCGTGCGAAAGCAGCTCGCCGTTGAGGTCTACGGCCCGTGCGGCACCGGTGCGCGGGTCTATATGGAACAGCCTGCCGGTGTTGGTCTGCATCACCAACAACGCCCGGCCATCAGGCGTGCGTGCGATCCCGTTCGCGTTGATACCGTCCCCCATGACGAAGTCCCCGGTCAACGGGAGCCGTACGAATTCAGTCGGAAGCTCGCCGCCCCGCAGCGGCAGGCCGTACAGCTCCGGGTGGCACGAGTCGGTGAACCATGCGGCGTCGTCGGTGAGGACGACGTCGTTGACATACGTGTCGCCGGTGGCGAACCGGAACGCGGTGAACTCGTGTCCGGTACTCGCATCGAGCACGCAGCCGTTCCCACCGCTTCCACCTGCCACGAACAGCCGGTTGTACCCGTCGGTCTTCATACCGACGGACGGGGTGCCCCCTCCGGGGTTGATCATCCTGCCGTTTCCGGTGCGGAGGTCGTACCGGAAGACACAACCGTCGACGAGAGAGGCGAGGTAGGCGAACGGGCCGGGACCGACGGCGATGCCTTCGGGCCGGAAACCGTTGGGCAGTGCGAACTCCCACGGCATGGATCGGACGCCGGCCACCGGCGCGGCACTGGCCACCGTATTGGTGAGCAGCGTGGCGGCGGGCGCGGCGATCGACGCGGCGAGGAGGGCACGTCTACGTAACATTGGCGGAATTCCTCCGGTCAGATTCGGAACACTTCGTGGTCCGCGGTCGGGTCGGCGGCCTCGGTAGCGAGCACGGCCTGTGCGGTGACGCGATCTCGGATGATCCGCGCGACGTCCGACGCGGTGCCGACGTCGAAGAGCACGGCGCTGGGGATATCGACGGCCAGGTAGTCGAACAGTTTGTTGCGCAGCCGGACGGCCATCAACGAATCGAGCCCGAGGGTATTGAACGGCACGTCACCGAACGTCGGACGCAGTTCCTCGCGCTGCGCAGGACTCAGTCCCAGCAGTACCGAGGTCTCCGCCAGCAGCATCTCTGTCAGGTGTTGATCCGCGGCGGTTGGGTCTGCCACGGCCAGCTCGCGCATCTTCGTGGCCGGAATTCCCACGGACGTAGGCGACGCGACAGGCGCGAGGTCGGCCAGCAACGTGTCCGTACGACCGGTGGCCGCCACAAACCTGGTCCAGTCCACTGTGGCCAGACCTAGCTGGGCGTGATCGTTGGTGAGGGCGTGGTCCAGTACGCCGGCTCCTTCGGCGTCAGCGATGCCGTAGATGCCGGTTCGTTCCAGCTCGGCGAGCAGTCCAGGCCGGGTGGCAAGGCCGCCTTCGGCCCACGGACCCCAGTTGATGCTGGTGGCCGCCACGCCGGCGTGGCGTCGAGCCTGGGCAAGGCCGTCCAGGAAGGCGTTGGCGAGCACGTAGTTCGCCTGGCCGGGGTTGCCGATCAGCGCCGCGAGCGACGAGTACAGCACGAAGAAGTCCAACGGCTGTCCGGCTGTGTGACGGTGCAGGCTCCACGCACCGTTGGCCTTGGGGGCCAACACCTTCTGGAAACGCGGCCAGTCGAGATCGGCCAACAGTCCGTCGTCGGTGGTCCCGCCTGCGTGCACGACACCACGCAGGTTCGACACGGACGCCACCAGTTCCCGGACCGCCTCGTCCTTCCCGAGGTCCACCGAACGCAGCGAAACCTCCGCGCCGGCGTCACGTAGCTCCGTCAGCCAGGCCGTGTCCTTGTCCGGAGGAGTGCGTCCCGCCAGAACCAGACGTCGCGCGCCGAGCGCGACCAGCCGCTCCGCGGTGACCCGGCCGAGTGCACCCCAGCCGCCGGTGATCAGGTAACCGGCATCGGGCCGTAGCGCCACATTCCGGGGCTGGAGCCGTTCCGAACGCAACTCCGCCCGGTACCACCGGCCATCTCGAACCGCGAGGTGTCCGGATGCCTCCTGCGCCCGGGCGTGGCTCAGCACCTCGGCGATCGGCACGGGAGCGTCGTCCTGGATGTCGTCATCCACCTGGACGACGCGCAGCGCCGGATACTCCGCGATGAGCGTTTTGGTGAGGGCTGTCGTTGCGGCTTGAGCGGGGTTGGGGGTGCTGCCCACCACCGCGGCGGCGTTGTGCGAGCAGACCACGACGGCCGGGCGGGCGGTCGGCTCGGCGGCCAACAGCCGGCCGAGCGGCAGTGTCGTGCCGCGCGCCATCGCAGCGACATGGTCGGGACCGTCTCCGCCTGGGCCGGCGTCGACGACGATGCCGGTCAGCGTGGCCAACTCCGGCCGCAGCTTCTCGACCACGGTGTCCAGCCCGGCCGGGTAGCTGACGACCGCACAAAGGGATCTCGCGCCGGCCCGGTTCAACTCGGTGATCCGCCGCTGGGCGGTGGCCGCATTCGGGCCGAGTACGAGCCAAGTCTCCCCCGCAAGATCGAGGGACCGGACTTTGTCCTTGACCGGTACCCACTCGGTCACCAGCGCGCGCAGTGGAGGTCTCGGCATGACGGCGTTCTCACTGACCGGCCTCAGGGCCAGGCCACGCACGTCGACGACGACCGCGCCGTCGGCCACCACCTGGAGGTTCACGGTGCGGTCGTCAACCACCCACGCGTCGCATGTGACCTTGGCGGGCAGGGCGCCGGCAACCTGCAGGCGGTCCACCGACACCGGCACCAACGGCCGGCCGGCCGCGCCCATGAGCGCAGCCGCCACATGGAAGCAGGCGTCGAGCACGACCGGGTGTAGCACGTACGCGTCATCCCCCGGGCCGCGTTCGGTGACCTCGATGTGTCCGCGTGCCACTCGGTCGCCCCGCCACAGCGACCGCACGGCGCGAAAGGCGGGTCCGTAAGTGACTCCGTTGTCCACAAACCGCTCGTAGAGCGCCGGGATCGGCACCTCCGCGGCGTCGGCATCCAGTTCGTCCGGTGTCGGCCCTGGCTCGAAGGCCCCACCTGCGCGCACCGTGCCGACCCGCGCGCGTTCCTGCCAGTTGGTGTCGTCGTCCTTCGCGAAACAGGTGACCGAGTTCCCGTCGACCACGGCTTGCGTGGGCACAGACCGGTTGTCTGGCAAGGGAAGGAATGCGGTGAACTGCACGTTCTCGAGCAACCATGCGGAGCCGTCGCCGAATTTGGCGCGGGCGACTCCGAGTATCCACTCGATCACCGCCGAGCCAGGCAGGACGGGCGTGTCGAACAGCCGGTGCTGGTCGACGAACCACGGCTGACCGGTCTCGATCGTGCCGACGTAGTGGTCCTTCGTCGCCCCTACGAGGTCGGCGTGGGTGCCGACCAGTGGGTGTCCGGTAGCACCCGGATCGGTGTTCCGCCTGATGCCCGCTCGGTACCAGTGCCGGACCGGGCGTAGCGGATGGCCGGGCAGCGTGACCGGCGCGGGCGCCGGGTCCGTGGGATCGAGCGCGGTGAAGTCGACCGTACCGCCGTCCACATACCAGCGCCCCAGGCTGGCCATGAGCTGCCGATCATCGCCGTTGCCACGGTGCCCGCTGGTCAACCACGTCGCGTTCGGCAGCCCCCGCTGGGCCAGCGGCGTCAACATCGGCTCTGGACTCAGCTCGACGACGCAACGGACGCCGAGCTCGGCCAGTGTGTTCACTCCGTCCGCGAACCGCACCGGCTGGCGCAGCTGCAGAGCCCAGTGCCGGGCATCCGGCGGCTCGTCACCGAGCACCTCTCCGGTCAGGTTGGTCACCACGGGGATCCGCGGCGCATGGTGCTTGACCGATGCCGCCTCACGTGCCAGTTCCGTCGCGACCGGGTCCATGAGGGAGGAGTGGAACGCACGGGTCACCGCGAGCCGGCTGACCTTGGCACCATGGCGACGGCACAGTTCGGCGACTTGTCCGGCCGCGGTCTCGGTACCGGAGATGGTGAAGTCCTCGGGGCCGTTGATCGCCGCGACCACCACATCATCGGTGTGGTCCAGCGTGCCGAGCAGTTCCTCCGGGCGCTCACTGTGAATGGCGTACATCGCCCCGGGTGGTGTCTCTTGCATCAGCCGGGCCCGCGTCAGCACCAACCGCATGGCGTCGGCGACGGTGAGAACGCCTGCCACGCAGGCCGCGGCGTACTCCCCCAGGCTGTGTCCGAGAACGACGTCCGGGTGCACGCCGTAGCTCTGCCACGTCTGTGCCAACGCGTAGTGAACGAGAAACATCGCCGGCTGGCCGAATCGCGTCTGATCCAGGTCGACCAGTTCCCCCGGCGTTCCCGCGACCGACGGCAGCAGCGACACGCCCAGCTCGGCCCGTGCCACCGCGTCGCAGTACTCGGCTGCCTCGCGGAATACCCGGTGCCGCGAGTAGAACGGGCGCGCCATGCCCGCCTGCTGGAAGCCTTGACCTGGGAACAGAAACGCCGTCGGTCCAGGGCCACCGTGCCGCGCGGTGCCCGTCACGACCAAACCGGAAGGCTCGCCGCGCCGGTGGGCACGCAGCAGCTCGACCGACTCACCCTTGGATCTGGCGACCACCAACACCCGGTGACCGAGATGGCTTCGACGACGTGCGGCGGCCCGGGTGAGGACCGCGAACGACGACGATCCGTCCGTCTCGTCCAGGAGGTCGGCGGTGGCATCCACCAGTTCTCCGAGAGCCCAGTCGCTCTGTGCGGAGATCGGCAGCAGCCGCCACCCGCCGTCCTCGGCCACCGGGGCGGTGGTGGGGGGTTGCGGCGCCTCACTCACGATCACGTGCGCATTGGTACCGCCGAAGCCGAACGAGCTGACGCCACCGACGCGCCGGGCGTGCTCCCAGGGCACGGTCTGCGTCGGGACCCGGCACCGGAAGCCATCCAGCTGGATCAAGGGATTCAGCTCGGTGAGGTGCAGGTGGGCCGGAACAGTGCGACGTTCGACAGCCAGCACGGTCTTGATCAGTCCGGCTATGCCCGCCGCCGCCTCCAGATGGCCGATGTTCGTCTTGACCGAACCGACCCACACCGGCTCTGACGCGCCCGAGCCATAGACGTCGGAGATGCCCGCCATCTCGATCGGATCGCCCAGGCTTGTACCGGTGCCGTGCGCCTCGACATGCCCGATCTCATCCGGCGATATGCCGGCCGCAGCCAGTGCCTGACGGATCACGTTCTTCTGCGCCAACCCGTTTGGCGCGGTGAGGGTGTTGGCACGGCCGTCCTGGTTGACCGCTGACCCGGCGATCACGGCGCGAACTCGGTCGTTGTCGCGCCGGGCGTCCCCGAGCCGTTTGAGCACGAGCACGCCACATCCCTCGCCCCGCACGTAGCCGTTGGCCGCGACGTCGAACGTATGGCAACGTCCGTCCGGCGACAGCATGCCCGCCGCGGCGAACGCCGAGGTCAGGTCGGAGTCGAGCAGCAGGTTCACGCCGGCGACCAGCGCCAGGTCGCACTCGCCCCGTCGCAGGCTCGATACCGCCTGGTGCGTGGCGACCAGCGACGACGAACACGCGGTATCGACCGCAAGACTCGGGCCGGTCAGGTCGAAGAAGTACGACAGGCGGTTCGCCGCGATGCTGAGCGCCGTGCCGGTTCCGGTGTAGGCCACGGGGTCGGCGGCATCGCGGGTCTGCAGTTGGCGGTAGTCGGTCCCGTGGATGCCGACGAACACTCCGCCCGGCGTGCCCGCGATGGACTCGACCGGTATCCCGGCGTCCTCCAGGGCCCGCCAGGCGTTGGAGAGCAGCAGTCGCTGCTGTGGGTCCATGTTCGCGGCCTCGTCGGCCGAGATGCCGAAGAACCGGGCATCGAAGCCGGCCACGTCGGGGAGAAACCCGCCATGGCCGTTCATCGGCCACCGGTCCGCTGGTGCCTCGGTGACCGCGTCACGCCCCTCGATCAGCAGCTCCCAGAACTGTTCGAGTGCGGGAGCGCCCGGGAACTCGCAGGCCATGCCCACGACCGCGACCGGCTCGTGCGTCTCGGCCGGGACCACGACGGGGGCCGGGGTCTGCCGTGACGCGGTCGCGCCCAGGGCCGCTGCGAACCGTGCGATGGTCGGGTGGCTGTACACCAGGGTCGGGTCGATGGTGCGGCCGAGTTCCGCGGCAAGATCGCCGGTCATCGTCGTCTGCGTCACCGAGTCGAGCCCGAAGGCGCCGAACGTGGCGTCGACACCGACTTCGTCGACCGCCAGCCCGGTCAGCGCGGACACGCGTGCACGCAGCCACGCCACCACCGTGTCCTGCGCGACCGCGGCGCCGTCATCCGGCTCAGGACCGCAGACACGTTCGCCGGGCAGTTCGCCGCGGATGAACAGCTGCCTGCTGTACCGCCTACGGAGCTTGCCGCTGGTGGTCAGCGGCATGGTGCGGGGACGCAGGAGCACCACGGTGTCGACCGCGACCTCATGTTCCTCCGCGACGGCGCCGCGGATGGCCCGCACGACCTCTGACGGATCGTGCCTGCCGAATTCGGCACGCTTGAGCTCGTGCGCGATGACCAGGCGTTCCTCGCCGTCGCGGTCGACCGAGAAGGCCACGCACACGCCACGGTTCAGCGCGCGGTGCGCCTGCGCGGAGGTCAGCTCGATGTCCTGCGGGTGGACGTTACGGCCGCGGATGATGATCAGGTCCTTCAGCCGCCCCGTGATGTACACCTCGCCGGACACCATGGCACCGAGGTCGCCCGAACGCAGGAACGGGCCGCGCCCGTCGGCAAGGTAGGCGCCGAAGGTCTCCGCGGTGGCTTCGGGCCGGTCCCAATATCCGGGGCACACTGTCTTGCCGCGCATCCAGATCTCGCCCTCGCCGCCCTCCGGCATGGGCTCGCCCGTTCCGGGGTCGACGATCAGCAGCTCGGAGTCGCCCAGCGTCGTACCGTTGCCCAGCAGCTTCTGCCACTGCGCGCCGGGTACGTCACCTGCCTTCTGCCGCAGCCGGCCCTCCGCGAACTCGGCCGCATCGATGTCGATCGCGGTCGGGCCGCCATCCTGTGCCGGCGACACGATGACCACCAGCGTGGCCTCGGCCATCCCGTACACCGTGCGCAGCGCCCGCGGGTTGAAACCACACGAGGCGAACGCGTCGGAGAACCGCCGTAGCGTTCCCCAGCGGATCGGTTCGGCGCCGAGGCCGAGCACCCGCCACGAACTCAGGTCCAATGTGGACTTCTCGGCGTCGGTGATCCGGTCGGCGCACAGGTCCAGCGGGAAGTTCGGGCTGAAGGACGCGGTGCCCCGGTAGCGGGAGATGGCCGAGAGCCACCGGAACGGCCGCTGGACGAACACCGGCGGTGGCATCTTCACTGTGGTGCCGCCGAGCGTCAGCGGCATCATCAGGCCGGCAACCAGGCCGAAGTCGTGGAACAGCGGAAGCCAAGACACGACGGTGTCGTCCTCGGTCAGGTCCAGGCCCGCGCTGAAGATGGCGATCTGGTGTGTCAGGTTCTCGTGCGTCACCATGACGCCCTTGGGATCGCTGGTGGAGCCCGAGGTGTACTGGAGATAGGCCAGCTCGTCCGAAGCGACGTCCGGCGGTTCCCACTCGTACTCCGCGTCGGTCAGGCGATCGACAGTCCATAACCGACAGTCGCCGAGCTCGCCTTCTACCAGATCCTCTTCGTGCACGATCGCCGCGCTCGGAGTGCAGTCCACCAGCACGTGATCGACGCGCTCACGGTGCGAGGCTCTTGTCGGCGGGCTCAACGGCACGGCGATCGCTCCCGCGTACAGGCACGCCAGGAAGCCGACCAGGTAGTCCACCGACGTGTTCAGCATCAAGAGGACACGTTGCCCGGTCAGGTTCTCCGCCTGCATGCGAGCCGCGACCGTCCGCACCTGTGCGTCGAGTTGCGCGTAGGTCAGGCGTGCCTGCTCCGTCTCTCCGTCGGGCAGCACGACCAGAGCGAGATGGTCCGGCCGCCGAAGCGCGTGATCGCGCAGGACATCCACAATGGACCAGGGCCGGGTCATCACAAGATCTCCCGCAGGTGCTCGGCAAGGACAGCGGCGACTTCGTCGACGTTTTCGTCACCCAGCAGGGTGTAGTGGCTGCCGGGAGCGCGCACCGCGGCGACCCGCCCGGTGGTGGCTGTGCGCCAACCCCAGTCGTCGTCAGCGTCGTTCGGATGGTCGGCGAACTCACTGACCCGACCGGACGCAGCCCGCACGACGACGACGTCAGCCGCCAGCCTCGGCGCTTCGTAGGAGCGACACGCGCGCACCACGCCGGAGAACACCTCGAACGCATGGGCCAGCGCGACCCCATCGACGTCCACCGGCTCACCCGTGTGCCGTGCCACCATCGCCAACCCGGTCGGCAGCCGTTGCTCCTCAGGTAGGGCGAGCAACTCGGCGCGGTCCTGCTCGGTGGCCTCGTCGGCGTGGAAGCCCAGGTTGAGGTCCTCGAGGAACCACAACAGCAGCGTCGCCTCGTCGACCTCGGCTTCTGAGCACGGCACCGGGGAGTCCAGCACGACGAGCAGCCGCACCTTTTCGCCGAGCTGTTCCAAGCGACGGGTCACTTCGGCGGCGATCACCGCGCCCGAGGACCAGCCGCCCAGCACATACGGCCCGGCCGGGCGCACCCTGCGAATCTCGTCGACGTACTCGGCGGCGAACTCCGCGACGCTGCGGGGAACATCCCGCCCGGCATCCGGCCCAGGGGCCTGCAAAGCGAAGCAGTCCGCATCGATCAGCTCCGCGAGCGACCGATAGCACAACACACTGCCCCCGGCCGGGTGTACGAGGAACACCGGGGCACCGGCACCGGTTCGCCGCATCGACACCAATGGAGACCAGGAGGACACCTGCTCGAGATACTCGCACAACGCGGCGACCGTTCGGCCGGTCAGCAACGCGCCCAGCGGTATGCGGCGCCCGATGCGCCGCGCGATCTGGCTGATCACCCGCAAACCGGCGAACGACTGCCCGCCGAGCTCGAAGAAGTCGTCATGCACCCCGATCGGACGAACGTCGAGAACCTCCGACCAGACCGCGGCCACGGTTTCCTCGAGCGGTGTGCGGGGCGCGACGAAGTTCGGCCGGACCGCGGGCTCCGCGGGTGCCAGCGCGTCCAGTGCCCGGCGATCCACCTTTCCGTTGGCCGTCAACGGCAACCGGTCCACCACACCGATCGCCGCGGGCACCATGTAGCGCGGCAGCCGCGCGGCGAGGAACTCCCGCACGTCCGCGTCGTTCACCGCCTGCCCGTCGGCCGGCACGACGAGCGCCGCGAGCTGCCGGCCAGACGAGGTGTCCCGTACGACGACCAGTGCGCGACGCACGGCGGGATGTTGGCCGAGCGCGTGCTCGATCTCGCCGAGCTCCACCCGGAAGCCCTGGATCTTGACCTGGAAGTCGGCGCGGCCGAGGAACTCGATGTCCCCGCTCGGCAGGTAGCGGCCGAGATCGCCGGTGCGATACAGCCGCTCGCCGGTCCGCGGGTGAGTGACGAAGGAGGCCGCGGTGCGCTCCGGATCGTTCCAATAGCCGACGGCCAGGCCGATTCCGCCGATGTAGAGCTCACCGGGCACCCACGTCGGGGCGTCGGCGCCGGCGGAGTCGAGCACGTGCCACATCTGGTTGGCCAACGGCCGGCCGTACGGGATGCTCGTCCAGTCGGGACCAACCTCGTCGATTGGGTAGTAGATCGACCAGATGGACGCCTCGGTGGCACCCCCCATACTGATCACCCTGGCGTTGGGCGCTACCCGCCGGATCCGGTCGGGCAGGTCGACGGGAACCCAGTCGCCGCTGAGCAGCACGACGCGCAGGGACGGAAGGCCGACGTCCGACTCCTCAGCCTCCTCGACCAGCAGCTGCATCAGCGCCGGAACCGAGTTCCACACCGTCACACCCTGGGCGCGCACCGCCGCCACCCAAGCTGCCGGATTGTCCGTGTCGGCGGGTGCCGGCAGCACCAACGTGCCGCCGGCGTGTGTCGTGCCGAACATGTCGTAGACCGACAGGTCGAAACACAGGGAGGAGATGCCGAACACGACATCGGCGGTGGTGACACCGAATCGGCTGTTGATGTCGGCGATCGTGTTGGTCGGCCCCCGATGGTCCAGCGCTGCGCCCTTGGGCGTACCGGTGGACCCGGACGTGTAGATGACGTACGCGAGGTCCTGCGGCTCTCTGGCGTGGCCTGGCACAGACGGATGTGTGCCGGGCTCCTCGACGCTGTGGACCGTCACGCGCGCCAGCGCGGCTATCCGCTCACGAAGTCGCGTCGAGGTGATTGCGTGCTCAGCGTCGGTGACAGTAAGCAGGAGGCGGATGCGGTCGTCCGGCCACTCCGGATCGACCGGCACGTACGCCCCGCCCGCCGCGAGGATGCCGGCCACCGCGACGACCTGTTCCCATTCCTTCGACAGGACCACGGGAACCAACGCCCCGGACGTCATGCCACCAGCGTGGAGCGCGGCCGCCACCCGGTCGGCGTGCTCAGCGAGGTCGCCGTAGGTGAGCGTCCTGGTGCTCGACCGCACCGCGACCCGGTCCGGTTCCTGCCGCGCCCAACGGTGGATCGACTCGTGCAGGAGTTCTCGCGGCACGGGCGAAACGGTCTCGTTGAGTAGTTCACGCTGCCGGCGCTGTGTCGCGGGCAGGAGGTCGAAATCCGCGCGGTCCCACATCGCGTCGTCACGAGCCAGGCCGACGACCAACTCGCCGAACGCGCCGAACATGGCATCGACCAGGCCTGGCGGGAATGCGGATTCGATGACATCCCACGCGATCCAGCACTTGCCGTCGTCCTGCGCCCAAAACTGGCAGTCCACCAACACCTGCGGAGTCTCGAGGGTGGAGAACACCGGTCTGTCGAACGTACCCATGAACAAGCCGCTGCTGACGACGAACGGGCACGCGGCCCGGCCGGGTGCGCGGCGATGTTGGTTGAGTGCTTGCAGCACGCGCACACCGCTCCAGTGCAGGTGCTGCAGATCCTCCTGCACGCGAACGGCAAGCCGCCGCGCCCGCACGGCGAAGCCGTCCGCGCCACGCCAGTCCACCTCGAGTGGGTACAGCGCCGCGAAATTACCCAGAATGTGACTGATGTCCGGATGGATGGGCATCCGATGAGTCACCATGTTGTTGAGTAGAAAATGTCGTGAGCCGCTGAATGCGCTCAGCACCTCGGCGTAGATCGCATACATCACGGTGCTGGGTGTCAGCCCGCGGCCGCGGCCCTTCTGTTGGAGGGCAACCCAGTCCTCCGCCGTGACGACCAGCTCACGGCGGCTGAGCTCGGACCGCTCAGCGTTGCCCGCACCGGCCACCGTCGGCACGGGCGGCGGGCCCGGCCAGTCCGGGATTCGGTCACACCAGTACTGCCGCGACCGCGCACCCAGGTCCGACTCCTCCACCTCGGCGAGATGCGACACACAGTCGCGCACGCTGACGCGCAGCGGCGGCAGCTCCGCATCGGGCTCGTCGTACAACGCGAAGAGATCTTTGAGGAACCGGTTCGTTCCGACACCGTCGGAGTAGAAGTTGTTGTTGTTGTAGTGGATTCGGCCGGTGCCCGAGCCGCGGAGGCTGACCTGGACGTCGAACCACGGCCATGTGTCCAAGGGCAGCTGACGACGCCGCAGCGACTCCCGCAGCCGCAACAGCTCCTCCTCCGCCTTCCCGGCCGGCAGCTCACGTAAGTCGTGCACGCGCGGTCGAAGTGGGGTGAAGTCCTGGATCCGGCGCAGCCGCATGTCGTCGGTCAGCACCGTGAGGTTGTCCCGCTGCCTAAGCAGGTTCCGGTTGAGCGCTGCGTAGAACCGTTCGACATCGAGGTTCTCGACGTCGAACTCCATGTACTGGTGCGGTCGGACGTGGTATTCGAGCCCGGTCGCCGAGCCGATCAGAAAGGAGGTCTGCAAGTCGGACAAGGGAAACGGTTCGTCGGCTGCCTCCGGATCCGGCGTGACCACCGGCAGCTGGCTCATCCCCTGGTCCGCCGATGACGTCGTGGAGAGCCAGCGGATCAGGCTCGGCTTGTGGATGGCCAGCTGCTCACGGAGCCGTGCGTTCAACGCACCGCGTGGCGCGGTGATCTCCAGTTCACCGTCCTCGACCAGGCGGACCTTGATGTTCGCTCGCGCAAGATCGGCAAGAACGGGCTGCAGGCCATCCGTCGTCGTCACCAGTTCCCCTAAGAACGGTTCCTTGATCAGCGCGAACGCCTGGTAAGGCCGAGCCTTTTCAGGTCCGCCACGTGATCCCGCGTGTCTACTCGACAGTGTTGCCGTTGAAGCAGACTTCAAGTCAACCGCCGAACACGGTGTCGGCGAAGCCCTATAGAGGCACGGCGATGAGGCCGAGAAATGCCTTTCACGCTATCCGAACCGGCGGATCGACGAACGGCACAATGAGATTCCGAGCGGGTGGGTAACCAAATGCCATAGACGTTCACGGATTCCGCGCATGCCGGTGCGCAACCAAACGACATTCGGCTGGCCGCCCATCAGGTTCCGCGGCCAGCCGAACGATGTGTCGTCCAGACCTACCTGCTGACAGTGTCCGACTTCTGGGCGGCGGGCTGGCATCCGCAGGCCAGTTTCTCAGCGGCGGCCGGCGCTTGCGCCGGCCCGCAGCCGCACCCCGCCGCCGCATCCTTGCCGGTTGTCCCCGTCGCAGGCCGCGCGGTCGCCGGAGCCTTCTGGCTGGCATTCATACCGAAGTGCTGGGTGCCGCCTGCACGCAACAAGCGGAGTCCGTTGCCGATGATCACCAACGCCCATGCCTCGTTGAGGAGCACGCCCTGCGTCAGCGTGAATCCCCCGGTAACCGCGAGGACGACGAGAGCGGCGATCGCGGCCAGGGACAGCGCGACGTTCTGAGCGATGACCCGACGGGACCGCCGGGCCAACGCCACGGAGTAGGGCAGCTTGGTGAGATCGTCCGCCATCAGCGCCACGTCGGCGGTCTCGAGTGCCACGTCGGTACCCGCCGCACCCATGACGATGGCCACATCTGCGGTAGCCAGCGCCGGAGCGTCGTTGACCCCGTCGCCGACCATCGCGGTCGTGCCCTTCCGCTTGATCGCGGTGATCGCGGCGCTCTTGTCCTCCGGCATCAGCTGGGCACGCACACTCTCGATGCCGAGCCGGCCGGCGATCGACCTCGCGACACGTTCCCGGTCCCCGGTCAACATCGTCGTGTGCGTGACACCCAGGGTATGGAGCCCTTCGATCGCCACCTGCGCGTCGGGACGCATCTCGTCAGCGACACCGAGCAGCCCAATCAGGAGGTTGTCAACGCTGACCCCGACCGGGGTCGCACCGGCGTCCTCGATCGTAGCGAGTGCCTCGCGGGCCACCTGGTCGTCGTCCAGGTCACCGACGCGTCCGATCGACACCGTGCGACCGTCCACTGTGGCTTCCGCGCCGACACCGGCGAGGATGCGGACATCCGGTGCCGGCTGGACGGTGATGCCGCGCTGCCGTGCCGCGTTCACGATCGCCTCGGCGATGGGATGTGTGGCGCCCGCTTCGACCGCCGAGCTGAGTCGCAACAGCTCCGTCTCGGTGTAGCCGTTCAAGGGGTGGCTCTCGACGAGTATCGGCCGTCCGAGAGTGAGAGTTCCGGTCTTGTCGAACGCGACGTTCCTGAGGGTGGCAAGTTGTTCGAGGTAGGCGCCGCCCTTGATCAGCACACCATCTCGTGCCGCCCGGGCGACGGCGGAGACGACGCTGACCGGCACGGAAAGCACGAGCGAGCACGAGCACGAGACGATGAGCACCACCAGTGCCCGGTACAGGGCCTCGGTGAACGTGATGTCGAACAGAAACGGTCCGAGCACCGCCAGCAGGACCGCCACACCGATCATGACCGGCGTGTACACGGTCGCGAACCTGTCCGCGAACCGTTGCGCGCGGCCCCGGTTCTGCTGCGCCTCCTCGACTTCGTGGATCACCCGCGCCAGAACCGTGTCCTGGAAGGGTTTACCGACCTCGATCCGCAGTGCGGCGTGACCGTTCAGCGTGCCGCCGAACACGGTGTCTCCCGCGCCGACCTCCACCGGCATGGACTCACCGGTGATCGCCGACGCGTCGATCCACGAGCCACCGGCCGTGACCGTGCCATCGGTGGGCAACCGTGCGCCCGGACGAACCAGCACGATCTCGCCGACCTGCAGGTCCTCCACCGGCACCGACTCCGTGGAACCGTCCGCGGTGAACCGCTCGGCCTTCGGCGGACTGAGGTCCATCAGCTTCTGGATCGACTTCCGTGCGCGGTCCGCGACATAGCTTTCGAGCACCACGCCCAGCGAGAAGATCACGACCACACATGCGGCCTCGGCGACGTTGCCCAGCGAGATCGCTCCCAGCACCGCGACGATCAACAGCATGTTGATGGAGAAGCGCTTGTTGCGCAGCATCGTCCATGCGTTCCGCACCGGGTAGATCATCCCGATCGCGACCGTCGGCGTCCCGAAGCCGACGACGATCGCCTCGTTCAGCCACACGTACTCGGCGAGTTCCGTGACGATGAGGAGCAACGAAGCTATCTCGAGGCAGACCATCTCCGGCCGCAACCACCACCGCGACCGCTTCGTGGGCCGGCCCGTAGCCGTCTCGATCGGTTGCGCCGGTTCAAGAGTGATCCCGGACGCGCTCGCCGTGCGCAGCAGCACGCGATCATCCACCGATGACGCTGCCTCGACGGACAGGGTGCCGGTTGCGGACAGCATGTTCACGTCGCGGACGCCCGGGACACGCCGCAGCGGAGTCAGGTCGCTCGCACACTCGACACAACCCGACACAACGCGGTACCGGCGTATGCCGACATCGGCTTCGGGCGGCGCGTCCACGCCGCCGGCCCCATCGAACGAGGACACGGTCACTGCAGCTCACCTGCCTATCCCGTAAGGAAGCACGGCGGTACGTGACGCTACGGTTTGGGGCGCGCACCAAGGTCAAGGCGAGGCGATACTCAATCGTTCCAGTGGCCGGGCGGAGACCCGTCACACCCTGTCTGATCAGCGGCTCGCTCCGGCGCGCGGCCACCCTCGGCTCGCCCGCGCAACAAGGTCAGCAGGATGAACACGCTGGCGGCGATCCCGATGACCGCCACCAGCAGGAGCACCGACCACGGGGGACGCGCGTCGGCGCCCCCGACGACGCCGACAACGAACAGGAGGGGAAGCACACAACCGAAGCCGCAGGCAATCCCGATCAGTGCCTTGACAACCCGACCGGTCACGGGACGTGGACGTGACATTCGCCTGACACACCTCCGCGTAGCGGTACCCCATCGATCGAGGGTGGTGGAGCACCGCGTGAGTACAGAGCTTGGCCGTGGTGGCGGCGACTCATGATCCTCGAACGTACGTCGCGCGACCATGCACGCCATGTCGTTACCGATGAGGATGCGCTCAGGCGCCTTGCTGCCATCCCTCAAGCGCCTGACAGGGTTCGGGCGTCTCCACCACGCCGCCGCGGTCCGCGAGATAGCCGCCTGGGGCCATCTGCGGGCACTCACCCAGCGCGTGGCACTCGCAGCCGAGGGTCCGCTCGAGCAGTTCGAGAAGACCCTCCATCTGCCCGATCTGGACCTGCAGGTCCCTTCTCTTGCTCATCGCAAGCCGCCGCCAGGCCCCATTCCCGGCCAGACTGCCGTTGAGGAGCTCCGAGATCTCCGCAAGGCTGAACCCGATGTGCTGACAGACCTTGATCACCGAGAGGCGGTGCAGCACGGCCAGGGGGAAGTGTCGCCGACCCCCGATCTTGGCGCCCGCGTTGATCAGTCCGCACCGCTCGTAGTAGCGCAGTGCCGACGACGCGACCCCCGAGCGCTTGGCGACCTCGCCGATCGAAAGTAAGTTTTCCTCCTGCGTCACTGCGGTCCCCCGAGGTTGACTTAAAGCTGGCTTCAACCACGACACTACCTCCAACGCGGCCAACGGCCAAGAGGTAACCGTGGCGATGATTCGGAGGAAAACGCAAGTCCACTAAGCAATGCAACGGACCATGAACAGGTGCATGATGGCATCGGCGCAATCGTCCGAAAGGGCTAACTTGTGATTCCAATGAATGATACGAACGCTGTCTGACGAACTCCTACTAGGCGTATGGCAGGCCTCCGTTGACATACGTGATCACAGAACCCTGCGTCGACGTCCTGGACAAGGCGTGCATCGACGAGTGCCCGGTCGACTGCATCTACGAAGGGGACCGGATGCTCTACATCCACCCCGACGAGTGCGTGGACTGCGGTGCCTGCGAACCGGTCTGTCCGGTGGAGGCCATCTACTACGAGGACGACGTCCCCGACCAGTGGAAGGAATACACCAAGGCCAACGTCGACTTCTTCGACGAGCTCGGCTCCCCTGGCGGTGCGGCCAAGGTCGGCAAGGTCTCGGCTGATCCGCAGTGGATCAAGGACCTGCCTGCCCGAGCCGAGTGAGCGGCAGACGGTCCAGCGGCTCGCGGTTCGCCGAACATCGCGTGCCGACCGCCGGTGTGGGCGGCGGTCGGGGTCGGGCCGGTCCTTGGAGATGCGCGTTCGACAGGAACCGCGGATGGGACCCAACTCACGGGCGCCGCAGCCTGGTCTTACATACATTGTAGGGACCGTCGTCTCGCCCGATCATTACCGGACCTTGACACTGACACTGGTACAATTACGGTCTGTGATGTGAGCCAGATGCATATCTCTCAGCTCGCCGAAATATCCGGTGTTCCGGCCACCACGCTCCGATATTACGAATCGGTTGGCCTCCTGCCCGCGGACCGCGACTCAACCGGTTTCCGGATATACTCGGATGACGCCATCACCCGCCTGGCGTTCATCACAGCCGCGAAACATCTCGGACTACCGTTGATCGAGATCAGAGACCTCCTCGTGGTCTGTGACGATCACGTACCTCCTCCGCTGAGGGTCGGGCTTCGACGCCAGCTGGCCACACATCTCGGGGAGGCCGAGCTTCGTGTCAGGGAACTGACGACGTTCACGGACTCGCTGCGGTGTGCGCTGAGACGACTGGACAGTCCGTGACTTCAGCCTGGTGATCGATTCGGTTCGTTCTCGTCGTGGTGGACGGAGTCGGGCTTGAGGACCCACTGCCACAGAGCCGCGAGACCGGCGACAGCGACGACGGCCGCCGCCCCGAACAACAGCCACGTGCCGCCACCCGAGCTGACCCATGTTTGGGCGGCGGCGGTGAAAGCATCCACGAACGACACGAGTGGATCTTCGGCTCGCTCCTCGACCGTCGAGAACAGCGCCATTCCCCAGTAGTAGATGAGGTAAGCACTGACGAGGAGCAGCAGACCGCCATTGACCCAACGGAGGTGCGGTAGCGCCTTGGCCAGAACGCGCGCCACGCCGTTGCGGAGGATGGCGGCACCGACGGACAACGCCATCAGGACCACGGCCATGCCCAGCGCGTACGCGCCGAACACCATGGCTGCCCCGAACGCGCCGCCGCTGGTGAGCGATGCGCCGATCACCACGAGGAAGACCGGCAGAGTGCAGCCCAAGGACGCCAAGCCGTAGCCGACTCCGAACATCAGCATCGTGCGGGTGCGCCGGTGGTCGTCGCCGGGACGAATGCGGCGCACGTTGATCTCGAGCCGTCGGCCGGCGAGCGTCGTCACCGCGACGACACCCATGGCGATGCCTATCCCGAACCCGATCCATGGAACCGCGTCTGCGACCTGGCCCGCACCGAGCGCGATCGGCGCACCGAGGACGGCGAACACCGCCAGGAAACCCGCGGTGACCATGAGACCGACGAGAATTCCTTGCAGGGTACGGGTTCTCGCCGGCGGGAGTTGCTCCTCCTCGGCACCCACGTACAAGGACAGGAAGGCCGGGAGCATCGCGAACCCGCATGGATTCAGGATGGCGAGGCCACCAGCGAGGAACGCGACGACGACCGGCATCAGTCGGTCGCCTGCTCACGAAGAAGGTCGAGGTAGGCGCTGTCGACCGGCGACGCGTGAACATCCAGGATCGTGCCCCGCGCGTCCAGGATGAACTTGGTGTCCAGAAACCGCAGGTTGACGCTGGTCGACAGCTTCGCCGCCGAGTCGAGCGCGATCGCCCACTCCGCGCCGGCGTACTTGTCCCGCCAGGAGGCGAGAGCGGCTTCGGGCTCGTTGGGATTGACGAATACGGCGACGACTCGAATCGCCCGGTCCTTCAGCTCGTCGTTCAGCTTTCGAACCTTGACCGCACCTACCTGGCACGGTGCACATGCGGCGTCCGTGAACCACACCAGCGTCTTCTTGCCGGTCAACGACTCGTTGGTGATCTTGCCACCGTCCAGAGTCGCCAGCTCGAAGTCCGGGAACGGCCTACCGACGGAGCCCTCTGTGGAATCGACGCCGCCCGAACCCGTCGCCTGTGCGTTGTCGTGCCCGTCGAGCTGAAACACGACGACGGTCGCGAACACGATCGCGAGCACGGTGACCGCCGAGGCCGTGGCGATCCGGATTCGCCGTTTGCGCTGTGCAGCCGCCTGTCGTGCGCGCTGACTACGGCCCATTGACTTCTACTCCCGTCGTCCGCGCGGGGGGCCATCCGAACGAGAAGGCGCGCAACGCTCCGCGGTCATGCGCCAGCTCATGCGCGGTGGGGTTTCGAACACACTTTCGATGAGCGTGGCGGCCACCGTTACCTTCCCGTGAGAGTGGGACCTTCACGGAGACGACGATAGGGCTTGGTCCACGCACCAAGGTCAAGCTCGAAGACAGACTGTTCGTGCTGGTCAGGATGCCGTGGCCGTCGGCGGCCGCCACACCCCCGGGCTCGGGTCGGGGCAGTCCTGACTCGGAATCTGGTCGACCATCTCGACCAACGTCGAGTGCAGCGACGTCAACCGGGTCAGTTCGGCGTTGATCTCGTCCAGCCGCCCGCGCAACAGTCGCGCGGCATCCCCACACGGGCACACACCCGTGTCCCTGATGCTCAGCAGCTCGCGAATCTCCCGGAGCCGAAGCCCCAGGCGCTGAGCGCCCTGGATGAAATGCAGGCGGTCTATGGCGCTCTCGTCGTAGCGCCGGTAGCCGTCGGGGCTCCGCGGAGGTGGCGGCAGCAGCCCGACGCGCTCGTAGTGGCGAACGGCGTCGGTGCTGGAACTGGCCGCACGTGCGAGGGCGGCGACAGTCATGCGCTCGTGACTCGTGGTCGGGAGGCGATCCATGAGACCTCCAGGTGGGCGAACTTCCTGGGGCAACGGTATAGCACCGGCGCATGTTCCCGCCGACACCGCGTTCAGTGGCGGTAGTGGTCGGACTTGTACGGGCTTTCGACGTCCACGTCGATGTACTCGCCCTCCCGACCACCTCATGCGCGCGGCTTGGTTTCGTGTGACGTACCGACTCCGAGCAACGGACCGAACTCCTGTTCGGCCACGTCGGTTGCCTCTCGCTGGCTCAGCACCCGTCCCGTGTAGTCCGGTCGTCTGGACAGGAACTCCTGCGCGAACTCCGCGTTGAGGTGGAACGCCGTGTGGTTGCAGGCATCCGCGATCGGCCCGTCGCATCCCGCGGCCGCGAGAACCACAACGGCCGTCGTCGGCTGCCACGTCCACGTCCCCTGCTCCCACCGGACGCGTATCTCGTCGCCGGTGACCGGGTCCACCGACTCGATCGTCGCGGACCGGCGGGTCATCAGTGGGATTCCCAACGCGTCCACGGCGCACATCGCGGTCAACGTCGTGCCATCGCTCATGATCACACGATGTGGCGATGGCCGTCCCGACAGTGGGTACGCCACAGCGATCGTGTTCGTCTCCTGGTCGAGGTGAGCGAGGTCCGCTTCGGCCAGCGTCGCCATCGCGTCCTCCGGGGCGACGCCGAGGCGCGCCGCGAGCAGCCGAAGGTCGGTCGAGCTCGGTGGCTGTCCCCCGTGGAGGAACAGCCGGAGCAGTTCTCTGTGGAAGAGTCGGTCCGCGGGAGCCAGTTTCGCCTGGCTCGCCGCGATGCCACCTCGTGCAAGCGCGTCGATCGTGCTGGGCAGGACGTCGCCGAACGTCCTGATCGGCGACGTCATCGCCCGGATCCTGACTGGCTGACGGGCAGCTGCGGCGACGCTCCCTGTTCGGGAATGTCGATATCGGCCCGCTGGAACCGGTTGGTGAGGAACGAGATCGGCACGATGAGAAAGCTGACCCCGAATCCGACCACCATCACCGTGAGGCCCCACTGAGGTCCACCGAACACCAACAGCACGGCGTTGTAGAGCGTGAGCAGGGCGGCGACGACGGCGAACGGTTTACCCAGCCGGAAGCTGCCATGCCTGCCACCGCGATGGCGGCGCAGCCTCAGGTAGGCGATCGGCATCATGATGAACACCAAGGTGTAGCCGACCGTGGCCGCGGCAACCAGCTGCACCACGTCGGTGCCGAACACCGCCAGCATGACACCGATGACGAGTGCGTCCCAGGCGATCGACCCCACTGGCGTCCCACGCTTGTTGACCTTGCCGAAGATCTTCGGCAGATGGCGATCACGCGCCATCTGGTAGATCGTGCGAGAGGATCCGATGATGAAGGTCTCCGCCCCGATGATCAACACCGCGGCCAGGCCAAGCCCGACGATGAGCTCGCCTGTCGGACCGAGCACGACACCACCGGCATTGGCGAAGACACTGAACGGCTCGTTCTGTACCCCCTCGACGCCGACGAGACCGAACAGCGCGATCGGTACGGCGGAGAACGCGATGAAGGTAATGATCGCCGACATCGACATGACCCGCTTCATGTAGCGCTCCGGACGCGTGATCTCGGCACAGATGGTCGATGCCATCTCCGCGGCGTACGCTGCCCAGGTCGCGATGAAGCCCCACTTGAGGATGGCCGCGAACACGTCCGACCCGCCTTGCGGCCCGCCCTCCGGTATCTCCATCGGGACAATCGCCGACGAGTCGAAGGTCTCCGGTTGGAACACCGGAGCGCTGATCAAGATCAGGATCACGAGCGCGGCCACCGTGGCCAGTACCGTGTAGATCACGGTCGTGAGCTTCAGGCCCATCGCGGTGATGACGTACAGGACGGCACCGATCAGGCCGGCCAGCACGATCGGATCGACGCTCGGCCAGAACGTGTCGCTCAGGTAGGTCGCTGCCAGGATCAGGTTGATGGCGATGCCCGGCGTCCAGGCGAACCAGTAGCACCACGAGGACAGCGCGCCGAGCGACCGTGATCCCTGCGGCGTCGCCCGATAGGCGAACTGGGCCGTGCCACCGGCCCGGCGCGGGAACCGGGACGCGAGCTCGGCGATCAGCAGGCATTGAAGCCCGCCGACCGCCGCGGTGACGACCCACACCAAGATCGAGACGTTGCCGAGCTCGACGGCCATCTCTCGTAACGACACGACCACCATGAGCGACGCGCCGGTGGCCACGAGAACCGCGACCCACCAGGACGCCCTGACCGGCAGCCGGCTAGCCCCTGGGAACAACGAGTCGCTGCCTGAGGCGGTACCGGATCCCGGCGCGCTCGACGATTCCGGCCCGGCCGCTATAGCCGCCTCGCCACCTGTTCCTGGCATGATCGTTCGCCCCTTCCCTCAGTGGTGTACGCAGGCGCGTACCACCGCCCACCCGGCAAGAGGTGGCGGCTCGAATTACCGGATTCTGCAAACTGCAATCGCCAACACACGGTCAGCATTGCGCGATCACACGATTAGCCGTACTGGTAGCACCTCTGGCACTGCGCGCCTGCCATACACCAGAATGCTTGGACCTGCGATACCCCCGTCAGCAGGTGATCGACATTATGGCGCGTGAGGGGTCGACGCAATCGAGTCGCAACAAAACCACTGAGATGGAATAGCGTCCGCGTTGATTCCACCCGCCGCGACTCCGGAGCGTACATGGATTGCTCCAGTTGAATGACAACACAACACCGCGATCCTCCGGACATACGCCACCAGAAACTTGGTCATTTCGGACAGTTGGATCATCTGGTTCACGACCCAACGAAATTTCGTCGCCTGCACAAACGGGCAGCGCACGCGGTCGACCGGCTGCATTCGGTGTCAAATCGTCAATCTTCAGGGTTGACTTGAAGTCTGCTTCAACGAGAACACTCTCCATCGGTTGCGACACCCGAGAGAAGACGCTCACGCGCACCAACTGGAGATACGACGCGCCAAGCCGAAAGGATGACACCGATCAGACGACTTCGATGAGCCGAACGGCGGCGCGACAACCTTCGCATCCAACCCCGCAGCCACGTGATACCCGCCGGGGAAGTTGGACATACCAGGCAGTCCGTCTTACTGGGAGAACAGCATGGCGAATCTACTGAAGAAGGCGTACAACGCCACTTGGGGCAAGTACGTCTTCGCGGGAATGTACGACAGGTTCCTGGCGAAGGTAGAGAAGTACGGTCTGTCCGAGAAGCGAGCGGAAATGCTGAGGCCGGCGTACGGCCGCACTGTCGAGCTCGGCACCGGCACCGGTCTGAACCTGCCGCACTACCCGGACGCGATCACGGAGCTCATTCTGACCGAGCCCTACCCGCACATGGTCGTCAAGCTGGAGGAGAAGGTCCGCGACCATCCCAAGCCGGTCCAGTTGACGGTCGCGGGAGCGGAGAAGCTGCCCTTCCCCGACGCCAGCTTCGACACGGTGGCCGCGGCGATGATCCTGTGCACCGTTCCCGATCCCGATGTCGTGCTCAGGGAGATCGAGCGCGTACTCAAGCCGGGCGGCCAGTACCTCTTCCTCGAACATGTGCGTAACAACGACCCTCGTGTGGCACGCAAGCAGGACATCATCCAGAAGGGCTGGTACTGGTTCGGCAACGAGTGCCACTGCAACCGGCCCACTCTCCAAACGCTGCGAGCATCTTCACTGGAGATCGCGGACCTCCAGGAGACCAAGATGCCGGGTGCCTGGGAGTTCATCGAAGCGATGGCGATCGGCAGGGCAGTCCGACCCAAGAACGGCGCAAGTGCGGGCACAGCGGCTCTGCAGAAGGTCCCGGCGTCCACTGACGCCGGCTGTGACGACCCGAACTGCCAGTGACGCAGAAGGGTCCTTGGTTGTCGCGGGCGCGGAGAACCTCCCCCCACTCCGCCCCGCGACAACACTCGTCGACGCGCCGACCCACCGCTAATCGTGGGTCGACGCCCGCATGTTCCGGTCGATCGCGTGGTGCGTCCATGGATTGACACGCGCCGTCACCCGATCGTCGCGGCACTCGCCACGTGCGCCACGAGCGCAGCCAGGGATCGTGCGACTCCGTCGCGGACCCAGTCGTCGTCGATCAGTCCCCGCGCGTCCACCATGGACGGCACCACAGGCAAGTGGACGCACGCCTTGTCGACGATCGTCGCGCCGGTGTATCGGAGCACCAACCGCAACGAGGCGTATGCATTGGCCGCTTTGGTCGAGTTGGCCGACACGTTGATCCAGGCGGTCGGCTTGTCCCCGATCTCGATGCCGCCGACGGTCCAGTCCAGCAGGTTCTTGAACGATCCGGGCAAGGCGCCGGCGTACTCGGGTGTACAGATGAGCAGAGCCGCGGATTCGGTGATGCGAGTGCGCAGATCGACGACGGAGGCAGGCAACGGATCGAGATCATCGTCCGGATTGAAATGAGGCAACTCGGCCATACCGTCGTAATGGACGCCGTGGAACCCGTCCGGCATGAGTGTTCGAGCCGTACGCAGCAACGCCGAGTTGTTCGAGGAAGCTCGCAGACTCCCAGAAATCATCAGGATGTCCAAAAGGTGGTCACTCCTCACCGCCGACAATCGTCCGGCTCGTCAACGTGAATAAAAACCCTGGAAACCGCATCACTCGCTCAACGCCGACTCGTGGAGGTCAGCTCTGCGAATCAGACCGTAGGCGATCAACGCGCCCACCGCGCAGACAACGGCACAAACCAGCATAACGGAGCCGAACGAATCCACGAACACGGCGCGAGCAGCGTCGGCGACCTGCCCGCTGGTGTCCGGGAACGCTCCGGCGGGCAGTTCGTTGCCGGCCCCGGACGCGATCGCGTGGCCGACTTCCCGGCTGTCTCCGGGACCGGCCAGGTCGGCCGCGAGCGGAGAGGCATCGACGTTGGTCACCACCCTGGACTGGAACAGGGCACCGAAGGCCGCGACGCCGAACGCCACACCGACCTGCTGGAAGGTCTCGCCGATACCCGTGGCCATGCCGGCCTTCGCGGGTTCCACGACGCCGACGGTCACCGTGGACCGGGGTGGGTTGAACATGCCCATCCCGATGCCCATCACGATCATGCTCGGCAGCAGGGCGAGCCACGAGTCGTCCGGGGAAACCGTCGCGATCAGGCCCATGCCGACGGCGATGAACAGGATGGACGTGCCCAGCAACATGCCGGGTGGGAACCGGGTCACGACTCCGCCGGTCGCCGCGGCGACCACGAACAGCACGAGCGTCAGCGGCAGCAGCCGCAACCCCGCCTCGAGCGCCGAGTAGCCGAGCACGTTCTGGAGGTAGGAGACCTCCAAGAAGATCGCGGCGAGGCTGGTGGCGTTGGACAGGAAGGTCGCCGCCGACAGGCCGACGAACGTCCGGTTCCGGAACAGGCTCAGATCGAGCATGGCCGCGTCACGGCGCCGGGCCTCGATGATGGCGAAGACCACGAGCAGCAGCCCGCCGGCGACGAGCATGGACAGCACCGCGGTGCTGGTCCAGCCGAACGTCCCGCCACGGAGGAACCCGAGGACGAGCAGGACCAAGGCCGCGCTGAACACAGCCAGACCGGGCCAGTCCACGCCCGCCGAGGCACCCGGCCGCATCTCCCGCAGTCGCGACATGCTGAGCACCAGGAGCACCACGCCGACCGGAAGGTTGACCAGGAAGATCCAGCGCCAGTCGGCCTCGGTCAGCAGACCACCGAGCGCCGGTCCGAACGCCAGCGCGAGGCCGGTGACCGCACCGAAGATGCCGAACGCCTGCCCGCGTTCCTTGCCGGTGAACTCCTGCGCGATCAACGCCGGCGCCACGGCGAACAGCACGGCCGCACCGATGCCCTGGACGCCGCGTGCGACGTTGAGCATGACCATGCCCTGTGCCGCACCGGCGACCACGGACGCGATGGTGAAGATCACGAGCCCGGCACTGAACACGCGCTTCCGGCCGAGTCGGTCCGCCAGCGAGCCGCCGGTCAGCAGGAACGCGGCGAGGGCGAGGGTGTACGCGTCGATCACCCATTGCTGGGCGGAGAGGTTGGCGCGCAGGTCCACGCGGATGTCCGGGAGCGCGACGTTGACCACTGTCACGTCGAGCATCAGCATGAAGGTCGCGACGCACGCCACGCCGAGCGTCCACCAACGCACGGACCTCCGGGCCGTCGACGTGGCCTCGTCCAACGAGGATCCAGGGGCGGCTTCGGTCGCCATGCGTTGCTCCCTATTTCGCGACGGTGTCATGACGACGCCGCCATCGTTGTCAGCCATGCCGCGGATGCGACGTCATAGGTTTCCCGGGCAACGGACGAAATACCGTCGATTCGGATCAGCATCGTGCCGTCCGACGCGGTCGCCACACAGCTTCCGGTTTCACCTTCAGCGCCGGGATGGTGTCGCAACACGATTGGCGCCGTACTCCGACTTCCCCATTCCCGATCGTTTCCCGCCAGGTGGATCTCGACCGCGCGAAGCTCGGTCGGCACTTTCAGTGTGATCTTTCCGTCGTTCCCGCCGTCGAGCACCGATGTGCGCAGTAGCGCATCAATGGTCACGCTCGGCACCATGAATTCGTCGAAACGGCCACCATCGGCGGGAAGTGTGAACAGTGCGGAGCCACCTTCATCGTGCAGTCGGACATCGTGCAGGCCCGCGAAAACGCCGCGCAGCCGCAACGAGCCGTCGAGTTGGTAGACGTCTCGCACCGCTACGCCCGTCGGACGTGGATCGCCAACCGGGGCAACGGCGTCGGGCGCGGGTGCGAGCCTCACGGTCATCCGCGCGTGCTCCCGGGACGGCACCGGTCCAGCCGGCGGGCTGCTCAGTCGCACGTGCACCGCATCCCCGACCCGGGTCGCGACCACCGCGACGCTGCGGGGCCAGTGGGAACGGAGCGCACGGATGAACGACGACAACACCATGTCCGTGAAGCGGACCGGGAGCAGCCCCGGCGCCAGGGCCACGGCGGCCTCCGCTGCGATTTGCAGCATCACGGCCGCCGGCACGGTCGGCCGGTCGTCCACCAGGTGATCCAGGAGCCATGGATGCTCGTCCAGGTCCAGTCGGCAGAGCCAGGCTCGTTCGTCGCCGTCGTGGCGGGGCGGAACGGTGAGAAACACCGGTGGCCGGTGGGGTGTGGACTCGCCCGCCCGGTCCCGTAGGCCGGGAGCGTTGCGGTGCAGGGTCCGCCATTCCGTCTCGCCCAGCCATGCGCAGGCCAATGCCGGCCCGTCGAGAGCAGTCCGGCCCGCGAGCTCGGCCCGGAAGAACTGCGCCCCCTGCTCGTCGGTCAGCCGCGTGAAGTCGGCCAGCCCGCTGGTGAACGGCGACCCGGTCGCGTAGCCAGACGCCATCCCGGACTCCACCCACAGCCCGGAGACGAGCGCGAGTTCGTCTCGGCCATCGGCGCGCGCGGCCGCGGCGGTCAGCATCAGGTACTCGTTGGCCGCCTGGTAGTCCACCTCACCCCGCATCCCGATGAAGGCGCCGACGGAGCTGAGCCCGCACCAGAGCGCAGGCGGTCGGGTGGCCAGCGCGGCGCGCAGGTTGCGGTCCCCCAGCACCTTCACGTCACGAACGAGCCGGTAGTCGGCGAGACTCTTGCGGGTGAGCGCTGCGCTGCGGACCAGACCGGCGCCGTGCACGACGACGTCGATTCGGTCGTCCACCCGCAGAATCTCGTCCACGACGGCGTGCACCGCGGCCGCGTCCCGCACGTCGCAGCGACGGTAGTGGACGCGATCAGGGCCGAATCGCCGCCGCAACTCGAGCATCGTCGTCGTCCGTTCGGCCGCACGTACCGCGTCCTCGTACCGCTGGTTCAGCGCGGCCAGACTCTCGCCGGGGTGACGGGCCAGCAACTCGCGCAGGGCTTCCGGCTTGTCCGGTAGTTCGGCGGGCGTGTCCAGGTCGGGCTCTGGCGCGGTGCCGACCAACCAGACGCCGCGTGGGGCCGCGCCCGCGAGCAGTTCTCGCACGAGGCGAGCAGTGATCCCGCGCGCACCTCCGGTGGCCAGCAGTACCGGTTCGGGATCGACACCGACGGGTGCGGAGGGATCGGGCGGCGCCAGCGGACGCGGGATCAGCTCGTACCGCGCGCCACCGCGCAAGTAGGCAACCGGCAGGTGCCGGTGCCGGCCACTCTCGGCTCCCAGTTCGGCCAGCTCGGCCGACATCTCGGCCGAGTCGGTCACCACGGCGAACGCCAGGCAGTCCGGCAACTCCCGTTCCAGGCTTCGCACGAGTCCGGAGTAGAGACCTGTCACGGGCCGGGGCACCGCACCGGCGAAGCCGTCGGTGACGAGTACACCGACGCTGCCACCCGCGCTCAACGACGCCGCGAGCGCACGGACCGTCGCGAAGGCGACGTCGTTGAGCGCCAGGAGTGTGTCGAACGCCCGGCCCGCGTCGAGCGCGATCCGGACATGTCGAAGGTCCACGTCGGCCAGGATGTGCTCGATGTCGGACGGGTCGGTGTCCGGGCCGAGCACCAGACCGGTCTGTGTGCCGAACGCGGTGGGGTCGTCGGTGACGACGACGCAGTCGGCGGGAATCGCCGGCAGCGCGGCCCGCGCCGGCAGCGCGGGGGTGGGCACCAGTTCCAGCACGTGCCGCTCGAGCTGGTCCCGCAGGTCGCCACCGGTGGCATCCCCAGCAGGGTCGGGCACGGTGACGACAACCGACGCCGTGTGGTTGTCCTCCTGTGTGTGAAGGACTGTTCGACCTGGTTCGCCGTGCAGGGTGCGCAACAGCTCGACGGCACCCTCTGCGCCGTGGTGCACCCGGTCACCGCCTGCCCGGCGTTTCACGGGTCGTGCCCGCGATCGGTCGACCTCGACGACCGCCAGCTCGGTCAGGGGCAGCTCGCGTGCGGTGCTGCGCCGAGTGAGCACCACCCCCAGCGCACCCTCGGCTGGTTCTCGACCGTCCCGGGGAGCCACCTGTGCTGCCGCCGCGGCGACACCGATCACGAACGCGACGTCGATCTCGTCGTCGCGCAGCGACCGGGCGGCGGTCACGAGTGCTGAGTTGAACGAGTCGAGACCGGCGTCGAACGCCATGTTCGGCCCGTTCAGGTTCAGCCGCTGCGCCACGCGGGCCGGGATGATGTTCGGCATCAAGCCTGGATAGGAGTCCTCGGTCGCGGCCGGCGTCGCGTGGCGCACAGGCGTGGCGACGCGCTCGGCAAACCGTTCGATACGTCCCTCGGCGCGAGCGGCGAGATCGTCGAGGTAGGCCCGGGTGTCGTGCAGCACGGCGGCGGTGGTCGGGCCACTGTGTCCCACGAACACACCGCTGCGGACCGCGACATCGCTGTCGCCGAACCAGTCGCCCGCCAGATCGTCGGCACACCGGACCGCGATCACCTGGCTTCGGTCCATGGCCGCGATCGCCGAGGGGGCGAGGCGCAGGTCCATCGGTGCGGGCACCGAGTAGTCCGCACCGAATCGGGCCGACCATTCCGCGGGGCCACCGCGCAGCCAGCGCCGCACCTGCTCGTGGTCGGGATCGTCGGGCAGATGTGCTGCCCAGCCGGCCACCACCACCGGATCGGTCCCGGGCGGCACGGCCGGCTCGGTGCGGGCTGGAGGGACCGGGCTGATGTCCGTGAGCAGCAGGTGACCGTTGGTACCGCCGAAACCCATCGCCGAGACCCCGACGATGCGTGCACGCTCCCCCGCCGGCCAGGCGACATCTCGGGTCGGAACGGACAACGCGGAATCATCGAGCCCGCCGGGCAGCTGGGTGAAGTGCCGCTGTGCCGGAATGACGCCGTGCCGCAGCGCCAGCAGGGCATGAATGGCCGACACCGCCCCTGCCGCCCAGCCGGGGTGCCCGACGACCGACTTGTTGGACGACACGGTCCACGCGCGCCCCGACTCGGCGCGCTCGAGGAGGACCGACAGTTCGGTCCGGTCCCCCGCCGGGGTCCCGGTCGCGTGCGCGATGAGCCAGTCGATGTCGGCTGGACCGATGCCGGCTGCTTCCCACGCCCGGTGCAACGCCAGCCGCTGGCCGACGGGGTTGGGTGCGTAGATCGCCTTACCGCGGCCATCGGAGGAGCCACCGAATCCCGCGACGTAGCCGAGCACCGTGTCGCCGTCAGCGCTGGCCCGTGCCGCCGTCTTGAGTACCAGCACGGCCGCGCCGTCGGTGAACAGCACCCCGTCGGCTCCGCTGTCCAACGGACGCACCACACCGGAACGGGACAATCCACGAAGCTTGGAGAACAGCACGAGGTTCTGTATGCCGACGACGAAGGCGCCGCCACACACAGCCACGTCGGCTTCGCCCGCACGCAGTGCTCTCGCGCCGATGTCGATGCTGTACAGGGAAGACGAGCATGCCGTGTCCAGCACGACGATCTCGGTGTCCGCGGGGAGGTCGGCCGCGGCCCTGCGGGCGATGCGATACGGCAGCATACGTTCCGGGTCGTCGGTGGCCAGCGGGTACAGCTCACGCAGGAGATCACGTGTCGCGCCGGGGTCGGTCTCGCCGAGCAGCCGGCGCACCTGCCGAACGACCAGGCTCTGCTCCAGGTGCTGGCTGCCGTCTGCGGTCAGCCCGACGGCGAACAGATGACGGTCGGATTCACCGGTGCGCACTGGCGCCATGGCTTGCGTGATGCTGTGACGCAGCCACATCACGGCGAAGTCGTCACTCGGCGGAGCGTCGTCCGCGGGCATGAACCCGGACACTCGACTGTACGTCCGATCCGGGTCGGTGGGATCGGGTGACCAGACGTTGTCGATGTCAATCCGCCCCTGGGGCTCACCGAAGACTGTCCGTTCGGAGTGCAACAGCTGCCACAAGTCTTCCGGCGAGCTCGCGTGCGGTAGAGCCAGCCCCATACCGACGACGACAACCGCGTCCGGGTCGGCACGTTCGTCTACAGTAGACCTTTCTGCGATGTTCCGGTGCTCGCCTGCCGGTACTCGGTCCAGTACTCGGTCCACTGGTGTCGGCGCCGCGAGGGAAGCGTCCACGACCAGACACTGACCGCGAACCGGGGTCGCCGAGGCCGAGGTCAGGAAGGCCACCGCCGCGCCGACCGCGTCGCTGACCGCGCGGTCCTGTGGTCCGATCACCGCGACTGCGTTCAACCGAATCGCTTCGCTGAGCCGTTCGACGGCTGCGCGCAGGACAGCCGGCCCGCCGTGCGGGGGCCAGTCGCCCGGGGCTTCGGTACGGGTGTCGGCGACGATTACGGCGGGGATGTCGGGGCGGCCAACGAGATGCCGATGGATCTCCGGCAACGGATACCCGACCGGGTCAGCCACATGCACCGATGTCACCCCAGCTTGGATCTCCTCCCCCGGTGATGCCCGAAGCACCTGCTTGCCGACCGCGGCCAAGGCATCCGCTACCGAGGTCGCGAGCGAGCCCGCGATGCCGACCACCGCGAGCGTGTCCTCACTCATCGGGTGGTGGCCTCGACATCGAGGGAGTCGACGACCATCGCGGCGAGTTCGGCCAAGGTTGTGTGTGCGAGAAACCGACTGTCGTTCGTCGACGGCGGTATGTCGAACTCCGTGCCTACCCGGCCCAGCATCTCGGACCGCTTGAGCGAGTCGATGCCGAGTTCGGCCTCGAGGTCGGCGTCTGGTTCCACCGCCTCCAACGGGTACTGCAGTGCGGTCGCGTATAGCACACGTAGCCGCTCGGTCACGTCGGCGAGGTCCGATGCGGCGGGCGCTGGTTCGGCGGTCACCTCCGGGGACGTCGGTGCCGCCGGTGCGGATATCTCGACCGCACCTCTTACGTTCACGTCCGGCACACTTGCGAGGACCAGCGCTCCCAGCCCGCTGCGGCCACATTCGACAACGGTCCGCAGGCCGTGCGCGTGCAGCGTGCGGATCGCGGTGACGAAGTCGATCGGCGTCGTCAGGTGCGCAACCAGCAGCGCGACCAGGTCGTCGGTGTCGTCGAGATACTTGCCGAGCAGCGGTGAGTAGACCTGCGACCGCAACGGTTTCTGTCGAATCGGTGCGGCGGACTCGGCGAACTCCACGGCTGCGAGTGCCATGCCCGGGGAGTGGTACGCGTATGGCGCGGGAAGCTGCGCGGACCGTACGCCGAGTGCGTCGGCTACCTGGCGGGCCGCGGTCAGCGCAGGATCCGGGCCGGCCACGACCGTACGCGCCGGACTGTTGTGCAGGACCACTGCGACCCGACGGTCACCGATCGCACCGACCAGGTGCGCGGCACGATCGGCAGGCAGGTCGATGGCGAGCATCCCGCCGGGCTCAGTCACGCAGGCGTCCAACGCTACCGATCGATGGCACACCAGCCGGGTGGCGTCAGCGAGTTCGAACGCACCCGCGACGGTGAGCGCGGCCAACTCGCCGAGGCTGTGGCCGACGAGCACGTCCGGGTGGTCCACACGTGCCGCGCGGTGATACTCGCCCACCGCGGCGGCGAACACCAGCAACTGCAGGGTGAATGGATCTGTGGCGGAAAGTTCGGTCGCCGTCGGCGCCGCCGGGTCGAGCAGGTGTTCGCGCGTAGCGGGTCGGCCGAACTCGACACCTGTCGCGTCCACGGCATCGAGTACCCGGTCGATGTCCGGATCTCCGGATTCTTGGGCGAACATCCCGGGTCGGTAGGCACCCTGGCCAGCGAACAGGAACGCCGTCTTGGACACGCGGAAGCCTTTCGTTGTCGCTACTGGCTGCTCGTCACCATTCGACCGGCAACTCACGAACGCCGTAGAGCACCATGTCGTCGCGGAAGCGGAGGTTTTCGATCAGCTGTGTCACCCGCAATGTGGGGATGCGGCCGAACAGCCCGGAGAACACCGTGGACAGTTCGACGCGGGCCAGGGTGAGCCCAATGCATTTGTGGAAGCCGTGCCCGAAGGCGAGGTGTTTGTGTGGCGCGGTTCGATGTATGTCGAACACATCCGGATCAGCGAACTCGCTGCCGTCCCGGTTCGCCGCGTTGAGCATCACGAGTACCCCGTCGCCCGCCCGGACCAGTGTGCCGTCGATCTGCGTGTCACGAGTCGCGGCCCGAGGCAGGCCGGCGTGGTTGATCGACAGAAAGCGCAGCATCTCCTCGACCGCTGCCAGCATCAACGAGGGATCCGCGCGTAGCTCGGCGAGCTGCTCGGGATGCTGCAACAGAGTCAGCGTGCCCAGGCCGATCATCTGCGCCATGGTGTCGTAGCCGGACAGGACCAACAGCGCGGTCAGCCCGACCAGTTCCTCATGGCTGAGCCAGCCGACCTGCTCGAACTTGTTCAGCCTGCCGAGCAGGTCATCCTTGGGCTGCCGCTTTTTCGTGGTGACGAGGCGATCGAAGTACGCCATCAGTTCGGCAGCCGCCTCCGTGGTGCGCTCCGGAGGGGTACTGCGGTCCAGGACGATGTCGGTGAGTCCGATGAAGATCTCCTGGTCGCCCAGCGGCACGTTCAGAAGTTCACAGATCATGGTCGCGGCCATGGGATACGCCAGGTCGGCCACGAGGTCCGCTGACGTGCCCTTCGTGAGCATTCCGTCGATCAGGTCGTCCAGGACGACTTGCATCCGCGGACGCAGTACCTCCATCCGGCCGATGAGGAACTCACGAGTGACGAGACGTCGTAGCCGAGGATGGTCCGGCAGGTCAAGCTGTAGGAAGAAGCCGGGCGGTGGCGGGACGTCACCGGACATGTAGCTGGGGAACCCGGGCGTGCGGGGGTCGGAGCTGAAGCTCGGGTCAGTGAGGACTGCGACACAGTCCTTGTAGCGAGTCACTACCCAGGCCGGCCCGCGCGGGGTGCGCACGCGGAACACAGGCTGTTCGTTGCCGAGCTCGCGGTACCGCGGAGGCGGATCGAGCGGGTGGCTACGCGGCATCGGGAATTCGGGTAATACGGACGTCATCAGGTCATACTCCGTTTGCATCGGCGGTGCCGGTATCAGATGTGGGCGGTGCGGGCAGGTAGCCGATCGAGATGAAGTAACGCAGGTACAGGTCCATGAGTTCACGATCCACGGGCCGCACTTCGATGCCCGATCCGGCCAATGCGGCGTCGAGCCGCGTCGAGTCGAAGACCGGTCGGCTCCCCGCAAGGCCGATCTCTTCCGAGGGGCGGTCCGGATCGAACAACGGGACATAGGGCGCCAACTCGTTGTCCGCACCGCGCTCGACCACGGTGACGAGTTCCTCGCGCCATCGCGGGTAGGGCAGCAGCCGCAACGGATAGCCGAACTCGATGATGTGGTCCACGATCTCGTCCATGTCGACCGTGCGTGCCCCGGGGAGGTGGTACGTCTGAGGTTCGGCACCGGACAGGGCGATGTGCGCCACCGCTTGTGCGCAGTAGTCGACCGGTACGAACTCCAGCCGGAAGTCGTAGCGCATCGCCGCGCCGAGCTGGATCCAGCCGCGGATCAGGTGGTTGATGAAGGTGTCGGTGGCGCAGGCGCCCGTGTCCTGGGCCCCGGTGAGTGCTCCGGGGCGGTACACCGACGCCGGAATCCCGCGGGCGCGGGCGGCGTGCATCAGGGTGTCGGCGACCCATTTGGTTTGCCGGTACCCACCCACCACCCCGTCGGGTCCGGGCAGTGCGTCCTCAGTCCACGTCACGTCGCCGAGCACGCCCGGGAAGGCGCCGGTCGAGCAGATGTAGTGCACGGGCTTGATCCGTGTCTTGCCCGCCAGCCGCAGGACCTCGATGGTGCCGAGCACGTTGACCGGCTTCGCCTGCTGGTACGGGATGGTCCAGCGGGAGTCGGCCGCGTTGTGGACGATCAGGTCCGCGTCTCGCGCGAGGTCGTGATACGTCGCACGGTCCAGCCCGAGGTACGGCCGCCCGATGTCCCCGGGGACTCCTCGCAGGCGACGCTCGTCACCGTCCTGCCAGAGGCCGTAGGTCTCCATGTTCCTGCGCACTCGCGCCGTGACGTCATCACTGTCGCGTCCTCTGGCGAGCACGATCAGTTCGGCGTCGCATCGGTTGATCAGCTCGCGCACCAGGTAGGCACCGGTGTATCCGGTACCACCGGTGAGCACGATGCGGTCGTACGGCGCTGCGGACGCCGGCTCGGCGGTCGAGTCGGGTCGAACATCGTCAGGCAGTACGGCTGCCAAACGCAGTCGCGCGGGCTCGATCCCACGAGTGCCTGCCCCGTCGAGCTGCTCCTGGTCGGCTGTGTCGTCGATCATCGTCACCAGTCGGCCGATGGTCGGGTTCTCCAGGAACCGGCGCAGGTCGACGCGAATCTCGAAGGTGTCCCGGACGCCGGCCGCCATGCGCATCACCAGCAGCGAGTTGCCGCCGAGCTCGAAGAAGTTCGTCTCCACGCCGACCGAAGGCACGTCGAGCATGTCCTGCCAGATCACGGCCAGTCGGGCCTCCACGTCGGTGCGCGGGGCCACGTATGCGTCGGTGTCGGGTTGCTCCCGGTCGACGTCTCGCAAACCGCGACGGTCCACTTTGCCGTTCGGTAGCTTCGGCAGCTCTGGCAGCACCACGAAGCGAGAGGGCACCATGGCGTCCGGCAGGTGGGTTCTGGCGAACCCACGCAGATCGGCTTTCAGGGTGCCGCCCGATGAGGTGGCCAGGGGGTTGTTGCCGAACAAGACGTCCGCAGCAATCACGCACCGGCCTCCGTTCCCTCGAAGTACGCGTCCACGGTGAGCGGGGATCCGTTGGCCGGCACGGCCAACCGCACCGTCCGACCGGCTTGCGAAGCCGCGTCCACGAGCTCTTCGGGATGTACGGCATCCCTGTCGTCGGTGTTCCACAGAGACCGCTCCACGTCCCACACGGTTGACTCAGCAGGAAGTCCGGTGAGCAGTCGCGCCGCGGCGGCGTGGCGCACCAGACGGCGGTTGGGTACGCCGGTGACGAGCAACGACTCATTCGTTTCCTTGAGCACGCTGCTCAGGTCGTCGAGCCCGGCCCAGTCGACTCGCGCGACGGGTGGCGCGGCGGTAGCGGATCCCACGTGCAGGGTCACGTCGTAGCGGAACGCGGTCAGCTCGTTGTCCGCCCAGCCCCGCTTGACGTCGACGTGGACGTCCCCGGTGTCCGCCGAGTCCCCGGCGAACTGGCGGAAGAACGTCGGTGACAGGCAGAGCTCCGGCTCGTCGCGGACGTGGCGCGCGATCGTCGTCCGCACCTGCTCGACCGGTTGCAGCACCGGCGCGCGACGCAGTGCCACCGATGTGTGGAACTCCGTCAGCAGTTCCAGGTGACGCACATCGCCTACGTGCACGACGCCGCCAGGACGAACGACCCTCGTCGCCTCGGTGAGCACTCGGTGCAAGTACTGCGTGCTGGGGAAGTACTGCGCCACTGAGTTGAGCAGAACCGCGTCAAGGCCGTTCGTGGGCAACTGCGCCAGGTACTCGGGTCCACTTCGGACGAGGTGTACGTGTTCCGGCAGCGGACGTGCACCCAGGCATCGGGCCGCGGCCGACAGCGCGGCCGCGGAGATGTCCACGCCATGGTATTCCGTCGTGCTGTCGACCAGTCCACGCAACACGAGGCCCACACCGACGCCCACGTCGACGACCGCCCGAGGCGAGTGCGCGCAGACACGTTCGACCGTGTGTGCCAACCATTCCCGCATCTCGTCGGCTGGAATGGGGTTCCCGGTGTAGCTGCTGACCCAACCCACGAAGTCGTCGTCCACGGCCTCGTCGGCCGTCCCATAGGTCTCCTGCCAGACCTCACCCCAGCGCCGAATGTGGGACTCTTCCACGCCGTCGTCCGCGGACATCTCGGATGGCGTGACATATGCGACCAACTCCGTGCCGGTCACGCCGTCGACCGGGACGACCGCCACGGCGTCGACGTCCGGGTGCCGGGAGAGCACGTTCTCCACCTCGTCGGGTTCGACTCGATGGCCGTGGATCTTGACCTGCCGGTCCACTCTGCCGAGGAACTCGAGCACGCCGCTCGTGCCGCGGCGCACGCGATCACCGGTGCGGTAGTAGCGGCCATCGCGCGTGGTCACGAATCGGTCGGCCGTCAGCCCGGGGCGATCGAGGTACCCCGACGCGACACCGTCGCCACCGATCCACAGCTCGCCCGCCACCCCTGCCGGAACGTCGCGGCCGTGAGCGTCCACGACACGCACCGGCGTGTTGGCGATGGGCGTTCCGATGGGTACCGCACTGTGCTCATCCGCCGGAGACAGCTCGTGCACGGTGGACCAGATCGTGGTCTCGGTTGGTCCGTACATGTTCAGCACCCGCACGCCGGGTAACGCGTCGACCAGCTTGTGTGCCAGTCCCGCCGGGAACGCCTCGCCTCCCACCAGCAGTGCACGTGTGGCCCGCAACGCGTCGAGCGCCATCGGCTCCGCGGCGATCGCCGAGCACAGCGAAGGCGTGCCCTGCATGAGCGTGACGCGGTGCCGGAGGCAAAGATCGCGCAACGTGTGCGACTGTTCCGCCACCTCGTCTTCGTGGTTGCGACGTAGGCGGTCGACCCAGGTCAGGCTCTCCAGCGCGGCGTCGGTGGACACACCGAAGTCGATGAGGCAGGCGACCTCGTCGACGCCGGCGTCGGCGAGCTGGCGCAGTAGGGGCGCACACGTCTCCGGCGAACCGAACAGCCCGGACGTCTCGAAGTATCGGTCGATCGCCTGCTCGATGACGGCATCCACATACGACTCGGCGTCCTGTTCCGGGAACTCCTGTCCGGTGGTGGCGAACATGGTCCGCCACAGTTCGGTGGAACTGCGCAGGTAGTCCCTGAACGGCGCCCTGGCCTCACGTCGGGCCTGCTGTGGATCGCCGGACATGAAGGTGTGGACCATCAGGGTGACCTGTCCGGGTCCCTCATGGCCGGCCTCACGGCGCGCCTCGCGGTACGCGGTGATCTTCTCCGCGAGCGCGTCCGGCGGTTGCCCGAGCAGATGCGTGAGCACGTTGACGCCGTGCCGACCGGCCTGCTGGAAGGTGGCAACCGTGCCCACTGACGTGAGCCACAGGGGTGGTTCGGCCTGGCGGGGCCGCGGAAAGATCCTCACCCGGACCTGCTCGCCACTGCCGCCGGTCCGCTCGACGGGGTCGCCTCGCCACAGCGCCCGGAACTGTTCGAGGTGCTCGACCATCACCTTCTTGCGCTCGGCGAAGTGGTCGGGGAAGAACACGAAGTCGTTCGAGTTCCATCCCGAGGCGAAGGCAAGACCGACCCGCCCACCGGACAGGTTGTCCACAAGGGACCATTCCTCGGCGAGCCGGACGGGGTCGTGAAGCGGACCGACGACGCTACCGCTACGCAGCGCGATGCGGTCGGTGGCGGTGGCCAGCGCGGCGGACATCACCGACGGGTTCGGATACAGCCCCCCGAACTCGTGGAAGTGTCTCTCCGGGGTCCAGATCGCTCGGAACCCGTGCGTGTCGGCGAACCGCGCCGCGTCCAGCACCAGCCGGTAGGCCTCCTGCGCACCATGCTCGCCGGCAGCGGCCGCGAAGAAGAACAGGCTGAACCCGAGCGGGTGGTCAACCTCGCCGGTGCTGTCCGGACGCACCAGGTTATGGGCGATCTGCTCCCCGGCAACCACGACGTGCGCGCCTCGGGTCAGTGGCCAGATCAGCTCCAGCACCGAGATGTCGAACGAGATGCTGGTGACGGCGAGTACGACGTCGTCGGCGCCGCAGCCAACGCGGTCGTCCATGCCGGTAAAGAAGTTGACGACGTTGCGATGGGTCACCACCGCGCCTTTGGGGGCGCCGGTGGATCCCGATGTGTACATCACGTATGCGCGGTCCTCGCCACTGCCCCGCACCGGTGCCACGGTGGCCGGCAGGTCGTCGAGCACACGCATCTCATGGTCCAGGTCGACCGCGACCGGTCCGTCGAGATCCAGCGTGCCGGACTCCCGGACAAGGCACTTGATGTCCGCGTCCGCCGCGATCGTGCGTAAGCGTGGCAACGGAAATGTCGGGTCCATCGGCACGTACGCTGCGCCGGCTTTGAGCACACCGACCAGCGCGGCGACCAACCGCACGCTCCGGCGCACGCTGACTCCCACCAGGTCGCCCGGCCGGACACCGACCTGAACCAGCCGGTGGGCGATGCGGTTGGCGGCGGCATTCAACTCGGCATAGCTGACACTGTTCTCATGGTGCGTCACCGCGGGAGCGTCGGGGGTGCGGGCGGTCTGCGCCTCGAACATCCCGTGCACCGTCGCGGTGCGGTCGTAGTCGGTGGCCGGCCCATGCCACGACGCGAGCGCCTGGTGTTCTTCCGAGGACAGCAGGTCGATGGACGAGACAGCCAGCTCCGGGTGGGCGGCGATCGTCTCCAGGGCGCGGCGGTGGTACCCGGCGAGCCGGTGGCACAGCTCTTCGGGCAGTACTGCCACATCGCAGTCCAGCCAGCCGCGTAAGGCTCCGGTGCCGGGTTCGACCAGGAAATCGACCGCCATCGGAAAGTTGGTGTCCGCGACGCTGAGTGTGGCGTCGAGTGCCGCCCGCCCGGTGCGGTAGCGCTCCCGGTGGAAGTCCATGAAGTTGACGTAGCTCCGCACCGTGCCGATCTGCGAGGACTCCCCGAGATCACGCTGGATCTGTCCGTACGGATACCGCCGGTGCGGGGCGGATCGCTGTTCCCACGCGAGCACGCGACGGGCCAACTCGAGGGGCGTGCCGCCGGTGACGTCCACGCGCAGCGGCAACGTGTTCAGGAAGACGCCGACGACCTCGTCCCCGCCGGGCTCCTCCAACCGGGCATTGGCGACCACTCCGGTCACGACCTCGTCCAGCCCGCTCACGGTGGCCAGTGCCAGTACATGCGACACGACCAGCAGCGACTTCAGCGGGAGGTCGTGTTCCTTCGACACGGCGCGCAACGTCAACGCCAGGTCGGGTGCCAGGTCCAGCTCGAACCGGCGAACCCGCGAGGTGTCGAACCGCGGCCCGTCGTGGTGTGGGACCAACGTGGTCACGGGAGCGTCGCGCAGCGTCTCGACCCAGTAGTCACGGGCGGCCGGGTCGGCGAGCGTGGCCCGTTCGGCCGCCACGAAGTCGCGATACACGGACCGCACGGGCTCCGTCGGACGCGACGTTCCCGTCCGAACAGCGTGGTAGCGATCGATGATCTCCTCGAGCAGCAGCACGTCGCTCCAGCCGTCCAGGAGGACGTGGTGCTCGATCGCGGTGAACTGGAACCCGTCCGCACCGCACGGATGCACCGCGAACCGCAGCAACGGAGGCTCGGCGACGTCGAACACGGTTCCCTTGGCGCGCTCCACGAACTGGGCGACGGCATCCGCGCGTGCATCGGCGTCGAGCTCGCCGAGATCGTCCAGCACCTCCAGCGGCACGTCCACATGAGAATGCACCAGCTGCAGTGGCTCGGAGTAGCGGGCCAGTTCGATCGAACAGCGCAGCTGTGGATGCCGGGCCACGGTTTCCCGGCACGCCGCACGAAGGTCGTCGATGTCCAGAGAGGCGGGCACCGCGACGCTGGTGACCACCCGGTAGACAGATGAGTCCTCCTGGTGGGAGCTGGCATAGAGCATGCCGGCTTGCATCGAACCGAGCGGGTACGCGTCGTCCAGGCCGTCCGGTAACAGTGCCAGGTCCGCCGCATCGAGCAGGCCGAACGGCTCGCTGCGCACCGGATCGGCGGGCACCGGGACGAGCCGCCCGGCCAGTTCCCGGATCGTCGGTCCGGCGAACAGCTCCGCGACCGTGAAGGAGAGCCGGTGGCGGCGTCCGAGCTCGGTGCGCACCTTGATCGCGAGCATCGAGTCTCCGCCGAGGGCGAAGAACGAGTCCCGCACATCCACGGCGCGCACGTCGAGCACGTCCTGCCACACCTCCGCGAGCTGGTGCTCTCGCGGGGTTTCCGGCGGTGTCGTGGACGAGTCGTCCGCCTCGGAGCGCGCGAGCCGAAGCTCACGCAACGCGCCGTGGTCGATCTTTCCGTTGGGTAGCAACGGGATTGCGTCCAACGGCAGCAGCACCGCGGGGATCATGTACGCCGGCAGCTGCTCGGCGAGGTGGCGACGCAGTTCGTCGCGGTCGAGCTCCCCGGTGCGGACCACGTGGGCAAGAATCCGGCGGGCCCCCTCGTCATCGTCCGCGACCACGACGGCCTGGCGCACCGCCGGGTGAGTGAGCAGCGCGGCCTCGATCTCGCCCGGCTCGATGCGGTAGCCACGCACCTTGATCTGGTGGTCGGCGCGGCCCAGGAACTCGAGCACGCCGTCGTCCCGCCAGCGAGCGACGTCCCCGGTGCGGTAGAGCCGGCCCGCGCCGAACGGGTTGGGAACGAACTTCTGCTCGGTCAGCTCCGACCGATGCAGGTATCCGCTGGCCACCTGTACACCGCCGATGTACAGCTCACCAGGTACGCCGATCGGTACGCGCCGACCACCACCATCCAGGATGTGGATCTGCGTGTTCGCGACCGGGCGACCGATAGGTACCGTTCGCGGATCGGTCCCCGGCCGGCATTCCCACGCGGTGACGTCGACCGCCGCCTCTGTGGGGCCATACAGATTGTGCAGCCGGACGCCGACCGGGAAACGTGCGAAAAACTTCTCCACAGTGGACGAACGAAGCGCCTCGCCGCTGCAGAAGACGTGCCGCAGCGTGCCGAGGTCATGCGCGCCGTGCTCCTGCAGGAACAAGTCCAGCATCGACGGGACGAAGTGCAGCACGGTGATGCCGTCGTCGGCCACGGCACGGGCCACCAGGTCGGGATCCCGTTGCGCGCCGGGGTCCAGCATCCGCAGCACACCGCCCGTGATCAATGGCAGGAAGAACTCCCACACCGACACGTCGAAGCCGAAGCTCGTCTTCTGCAGGACCCGGTCGCTCGCGTCGACGCCGTAGTCGTCGCGCATCCACGCGAGCCGGTTGCAGATGCCCCGATGCGGCACCACGACGCCCTTCGGCTGTCCGGTGGACCCCGAGGTGTAGATCACGTATGCGGCGTCGTCCGGTCCGGTCGCCACGTCGGGTGCGTGCGCGGCGGGCAGGTCCGGCAGCACGGTGTCGACCGGTACGACGACCGGGGCGTCGAGGGCCGGCAGTGTCGAGCGGGTCAGAACGACGTGGACCCTGGCGTCCTCGATCTGAAACCGCAGCCTCGCCCGAGGTAGCTCTGGGTCCAGCGGCAGGTACGCCGCACCCGCACGAAGGATCGCCAGCAGGGAGACGACCAACTCCGGCGAACGCACGTCGCGTACCCCGACGATGTCGCCGGGCCGTACGCCCAGTCCGGCGAGATGCGACGCGAGTCGATCTGCCCGATCGAGGAACTCGGCATAGGTCAACGTGCCGTCGGCCGCGCTGATCGCTACGGAGTCCGGAGTCCGCGCGGCTTGTGCCGCAACCAGTTCGGGAAGCGTGTCGGACAGGTCGTAGTCGCGGGCGGTGTCGTTGAAATTCGTCTCGAGCAGTGTCCGCTCGCGCGATTCGAGCAATTCCAGCGCGTTGACCAGGGTACCATCGCGCGCCGCGAGAAAGGTTTCAAGAAAAGCGGCGAATCTATTGTGGTGCCTGTTCACGTCGGAGCGGCCGAAGGCCGACGCGACGGCACTCACATCCAGTCCCAGCGTGCTTTCCGACACCCCGCCGTAGAAATCGAATGACAAGCCCCGTACCGGGCCGACCGAGAGCTGTCTAATTGCGCCGATGCTGTCCCCGAAGCGCAACGATTCGTCGAACTGAATCACATTCGCGACCACGGTCGGCAGGTCGCTGTCCGGCCGCGCGGCTCGGAGCGACCGGTACAGCTCCTCACCCCTGAAGCGCTGATGACCGAGCAGGTCACGTATCGCCGCACCAGTCTGCGTCACGAGTGCGGCGAGCGTCGTGTGGTCCGGCACGGAGAGCCGCAACGGGAGTTCGTTGGACACCATCGCCGGCGTGGTCAGCGCGAGCCGGGTGGTGCGTGAGCGCACCGGGAAGCCGATGACAAGGTCGTCACGTCCAGTGAGCCTGTGCAGGTAGGCCGCCAGGGCCGCGATCACGAGCACGGACCAGTGCGTATCCCGCGCCGCGGCGGCGCTGTGCAGTATCCGCATGGGCACACCGGTCTGTGGCCCGGCCCGCAACACGCCGCCGGCCTGGTCCGGAGCGCCCCCGAGGTCGAGCTTTTCCGGCGCGTCCACCATGCGGTTCCACCAGTACGCTCGGTCGACACTCTGTTCCGCGGATACCGCATAGGCGCGGGCTTCGTCCGCGAGATCACCGAGCCCACCGAACGGGCGGCGTGGCGGCTGCCGTTCCTCCGCGAGTGCCGAGTACACCCGCGCCAGCCGGCGCCAGTAGAGGACCTGCCCGTAACCGTCCATCACGAGGTGGTGGTATCGCAGATAGAACAGATGCCGGTCGGGGGTGAGCCGGAACAGTGCGAGCCGCACTAGCTTGTCCGTACCCAGCCGCAACGGTGTCGCGACGTCGTCTTCCATCCAGGCGAGGGCCGCGGCCTCGGCCGACTCCGTTGCCGCGAGGTCGATGGTCTCCAAGCGGATGAGCCCCGGATCGGCGAGGCGAGCCGAGACACCGGATGAACCGTCGCCATACCCGGTGTCCGGGCGCAGCCGCAGAGCCTCACACTCGTCATCGACGGTTTCGATGGCCCGGGCGAACAGATCGGGCCGGAACGGCCCCCGTAGATCGAGATACCCGGCACAGTTGAACTGTGGATTTTCTGGGTCTATCTCGTGTGCGGTCCAGACTTCGGATTGCGCGGCTAAAAGCCTTAACTCGTCGGTCAACGGCATGTGTATAGAGCCCCTCGATGCAGCCAATCCGGACGAAGCTCACCATCTACGCACGCCTCTTGGATCGCTCCATTCCCCTACACTGCAGGTAGTGTTCTAGTTGAACCCGACTTCAAGTCAACCTCGGGCGCACAATCGAAATTCACACGCAGTCGCCTGCCGGGTGCCGCCACAGAGCAAGGGCGCCACCGGTGCGTGGCGCCCTTGCTGGCTGGCTGTCGTTCGGGGTCCGGTCAGGCGCTGCCCGGCCGCTGCAACGTGATCGACTCGCTCCCGTCCGACGTACCGCAGCCGCACCCGTCGCCACAGCCATCGCCGGCAGCGGACGCGGCCACGACCGGCTCAGCCTTCGCCGACGTACCGCAGCCGCACCCGTCACCACAGCCATCACCGGCGGCCACCGGCGCAGGGAGCGCCGCAGCCGTACTGGAGCTGCTCGCGGGCGCCTCGGTGGCCGTGGCCGCGGGCGCCTCGGTGGCCGTGGCCGGCTTGCGGCCCCGTAGTAGGCGCAGGCCGTTGGAGATGACCAGGATCGCGAACGCCTCGTTGACGAGCACGCCCTGGATCAGGTTGAACGCACCGGACACCGCGGCCACCACCAGTGCGGCCACCACGGTCAACGCCACGATCATGTTCTGCGCGATGATCCGGTTCGCCCGGCGGGCCAGCGAGATGGCTTGCGGCAGCTTGGTGAGGTCGTCGGACATCAGTGCCACATCGGCGGTCTCCGTGGCTACGTCGGTGCCGACCGCGCCCATCACCACGGCCACGTCCGCAGTGGCCATCGCCGGGGCGTCGTTGACACCGTCACCGACCATGACAACGACGCCGTGCCGCTTCTTCAGTCCTGCGACGGCGGCGCTCTTGCCCTTGGGCATCAGCTCGGCCGAGACGTTCTCGACACCCAGCTGGTCCGCGACCACCCTGGCCACCTTCTGCCGGTCGCCGGTCAGCATGGTGGTGTGTGTGATGCCCAGTTCGCGCAGCTGGGCGATCGCCTCGACCGCCTCGGGCCGGGGCTGGTCGGCCAGCCCGAGCAGGCCGATCAGCGTGTCGTCGGCGGTGACCGCGACCGGGGTGGCCGCGGCGGACTCGACCGCGGCAAGTGCGGCCAGCGCGGCCTGGTCGTCCGAGTAGTCGCCGGCCCGGCCGACGACGATCCGCCTGCCGTCCACCGTGGCCTCGGCGCCCATGCCGACCATCATGCGGGCGTCGGCAGCCGGGCGGATCTCGACCCCGCGGTCACGCGCGGCGTGGACGATCGCCTCCGCGATCGGATGCGTCGCTGTCGACTCCACCGCGGCGGCCAAGCGCAGCAGCTCCTGCTCGTCGTGCCCGGCGAGCGGATGCACGCTGGTCAGGCGCGGACGGCCGAGGGTCAGCGTGCCGGTCTTGTCGAACGCCACCGCGCGCACCCTGGTGAGCAGCTCGAGATAGGCGCCACCCTTGACCAGGACGCCGTCACGGGCGGCCCTGGCCACCGCGGCGATCACGGTCGCCGGCACCGACACCACCAGCGCGCACGAGCAGGACACGATCAGCACGACCAGCGCGCGATACCAGGCGTCCTCGAATGGCAGCCCGAACACCGTTGGTCCGAGCACCGCCATCAGCACGGCGACAACGATCATCAGCGGGGTGTAGGTCATGCCGAACTTCTCGGCGAAGCGCTGGGCGTTGCCGCGGTTCTGCTGAGCCTCCTCCACCTCGTGGATGACCTTCACCAGCACCGCGTCCTCGAACCGCCTGGTCACCCTGATCCGCAGCGCCCCGTCGCCGTTGAGCGTGCCTCCGTAGACGGGCTCGCCCGAGAATGTCTCCTGTGGCATCGACTCGCCGGTGATGGCCGCGTTGTCCACCCACGAGCTGCCCTCGATCACGACGCCGTCGGTCGGGAGCCGGGCACCCGGGCGCACCAACACGACATCATCGACCTGCAACTCTTCCACAGCGACGGTCTCCACGTACCCGCCGGCGGCGAACCGCTCGGCGCGCCGCGGAGTCAGGTCCATCAGGTTCTGGATCGACCTGCGCGCCCGGTCGGCGACGAACGTCTCCAGCACCGCACCGAGGGAAAAGATCACCACCACGTAGCCGCACTCGACCACCTTGCCCAGAGGCAACGCGCCGGCCACCGTGACGACCAGCAGCGCATTGATGGACAGGCGGCGATTCTTCAGCAGCGCCCACGCGTTGCGGGCCGGATAGATGATGCCGGCCGCGATGGCCACGGCCGCGAGCGAACGGGCGAGGGTGGAGTCGACCGAGATGCGGTTGGTGACATTGGCAGCGATCATGAACACGACGGCGATGCCGAGCAGCACCATCGGCGGGCGCAGCCACCACTTCTGCCGCTTGACCGCGTTCTCCTCGAGCGTTGCCGGCTGCTCCGGCTCCAGCACCAGGCCGCCGGCCGCCGCGGTCTTGAGCACATCGACGTCCTTGAGGCTGCGTGGTGCCTCGATCGCGAGCACGCCGGAGGCAGAAAGCACGCGCACCTCGCGTACGCCTTCGACCCTGCGCAGCGGCGTCAGGTCGCTCGCGCATTCGACACAGCCGGAGACCAGGCGATAGCGGCGAACTTCGAGGTCCGCCTCTACCGGTGTATCCGGCCTGTTCGAAACGGAGGATTCGGTCACTCCTGTCACCCAGCCCCTGTCGTGGTCAAAGGAATCCATTGAACCTGCGACCCTAAAGGTTGGTGTGCACCCCAAGGTCAAGTACAAGACTGGCCGCTCGACTCGAAGCGGGGCTCGTTGCAACGCCTCATGGACGGGTGGACCTCGATGACGCCACGGCACCCACGCACCCGACCTGCCGGCCGCACGTCGTCGCAACCGGCAACTAATGGACGCTGATCGCGTCCATCACCCGGCGACGCGGCACACTGACTACACAGGGTGTGCCGCCGAGCTTGGCATAGCAGGCCAACGCCATCGTGTTGAGCGGGTGGGCGATGTCGTCCCGGTGGATGTTTCGACCTGGAACTCCCGTACAGACACGCCCTGGCGCATGAAGGTCGACTTGGCCACCAGGTACGGGCTGGCATTGCCAGTCGCACACGTCGCCGTCGAAGGTGGTGAAGCGGAGGGTGCAGTCGGTCAGCCGGTACTTGCGTACGAAACCCTGGGAGAACGCCTTCGCCCCTCGGACGCCGTTGCGGAAGCTGCTCATAAGGCCCTCGACCGCGCCGTGGAACCGCTTGGGTGCGACCACGGCTATGCGCGGGACTTTCGGCGTGAAACCCTCGAACGCCATCGGCGATTGTGAGCGGGCCGAGCTTGATCAGGCCGTCGGCGATCTCCTCCGTGCGCGCCATCCGGCCCTCCGCACCGGTCAGCTTGAACACCTGGTACTCCAACGCGTCGGTAATCCTCGTGGTCGAGGCGCCGGCGATCGCCTCGACCGCCCCGGCGAGCCTTCGGCGAGCGACCGGATCTTGGTACGGCCGCTCAGGAACGGCGTCCGAGTCAGTCAACACGTACATCGCACATGCCGATAAGGACGACGCGGCGGTGGTTCGGCCGCTCGCCGCCACGCGAGCCTGGGAGCGACTGCTCTGAACCGACGTACGCTGAGCTGCAGAAGGCGTGCTTCTGCAGGTCAGCACACTTGTTGATCTACGTTGCCACGGTAGGGGTCACCGGTTCGACCCCAGTATCGCCCACCACCTGTCTTCGCGTCAGAAGCCCTGTCCCTCCTCGTGAGGGCCGGGCTCAGTGGTGCGGACCCGGGACACCTGCTCGGCCCGATCGACGTTGAGCGCGGCGAGGATCTACTGACGCTCTTCGGCGTCACGTGGTCGCAGGTTCGCGCGATGACCTTTCTCTCGGACCTGCCTGTGCGTGCCAGGCGATCTGGGCAAGCTGTCGCCGGCAGCCAGGCGGAGTGCAGTCCTCGAACGGATGCCGATGTCCGTCCGGCACGGTCTCGTCCGGTCAGCCCGTCGGAGTTCGGGCGTTGCGCGTGCGCGTAGTTGCGCAGGGTTGCGACCGGGGCCGACGTGGTGCTGGTCGGGGTGCCGGGCGTCGGTAAGACCAGGTTGACCTCCGAACTCGGTGAGGACGTCGTGTTCCTCCAGGACCCCCGCCTGGCCAACGTCGAGCGTTACCTGCGCAGGGTCACCGGGACGCGGACGGCCGTGGACACGCTGGCCTGCGTGGCCGCGTTGAGCGTCGTGTCCAGCGAGATCACGCACGGCTCGCATCGCTGGTCGGACTCCCACCGGATCTCCAGCACCCGCTGCCGCGGCACCACGGTGATCAGTGTGTGCGCGTGCGCCGGGATGCCGCCGTTCGTCGTCGGGCGCCTCCCGCGGTCGCGCAATGGTCCGCAGTCGAGAGTTTCCTGAATCTCGCGCGGCAAGTGGACGATATCGATATTCAGCCTAACGATCGCAAATTTGTCGCCTTTTCTACGATGAAATCAATGGGCGAGAAGGACCGTTCGTGTATGCGGTCGAACGGAAGGGCTGCTCCGCGGGACCGGGTCGTGCGATCGTCCATGGGCATGCCCTGATCGCCGAGGTCCGTGGCCGCGTCTCGGACGGCGTTGGTCAGGTGGTCGATGCCGTCGACCCAAGCCAAGGTTTGCGTAGGCAAGTTCCTGTGCTCGAACCATGTGAAGTGGACTGTTGTGCGGACACATTGTGTCAACATTGCTGTCGCCACAGCAGTCAGGACGCAGTGGACATCAGCCGTGCGACGTCCGCGGCTTTCCGAGGTTTTAGAGAATGGGGACGGGTGTGGGTGATGACGGGCAGGGGTATCGGGTAGATACCGCGGTGCTGCGGGATGCCGCTGACAAGGTCGCGGAAGCCGTCGTGCCCGCCGACCGTGTGGATCTGTCGACGAGCGGCGGCGATGCCTACGGGGTCGGCGATGTGCATGCCAACTTCGCGCGGTTCTGCGCCACGTGGCGGGTCGCCATCGGCCTGTTGTCGGCCCGCGCTGACTCCGCGGGCAACGTGCTGACGGCGTCCGCCGATGCCTATGATGTGCGCGAGGCCGAGACCGAGCAGTCGCTCTCCACGGTAGCGGGCGGGTGAGCCGGCCGTGGAGGTGAAGGAGCTCGGCGCGACGACCGTGGCGAGCGAACTGATTCCCGGTATCCCGGACGCGATCGCGTTCGATGCCGAGGCCACACACGACACCAGCATCACGCTGCTCGACACCTACGAAGCGATCAAGGCAGTCGACACACCGGGCTGGTCCGGCGACGGCGCCGAGGCATTCTGGGAGCGGTTCACGCCGGAGGCGGAGCGCTGGCACGAGGCCCGCCTCGCCACCCTGCACGTGAAGCGGACGTTGCACGACTACGCCGACGCCGTCCGCACGGCGCAGCGGCACGCCGAGGAGGCCATCGCGCAGTGGGCGCTGGCCGACGTCAAGGAGGCGGAAGCCGCGGCGGCGTCCGAATCGGCCCAGCAGGACCCGAACGTCACGGTCTCCGGGACTCCGCCGCCTCCGGACCCGGCCACCGTGAGCGCTCCCTACCGCGACGAAGCCCAGGCCATCCTCCGTGACGCACGCGAGCAGCTCGCCCGGGTGTCGCAGGAGACCGCCGACACGATCGCGGCGGAGAGCGGGACCGGCGACGACGCCCCGGCGTGGCTGGTCCAGGCCGCCGTGGCGGCGAGCCAGCACCTCACCGAGCACGGCGAGGCCTCCGTCAGCCGCACCGAGGGCCAGTTCCTCGACGGCAGCGTCTCGGAGACGGAGTTCGGCGAGCAGCAGCCCACGGCGAACCCGGACGACGCGCCGAGCATCAGGGCGACGCTGGCCGAATGGGACGTCAGCGTCGAGGCCAACCTGTTCGAGACGTCCGCCGACGGCACCATCGAACTCGGCGACGTGCGGCTCGAGGGCTCGGTCGGCGTCACCGTCGGCGCGGACGCCGGAGCGGGGATCACCTTGTCCAGCGACGGCCTCGCGGCGAACGCGCATGCCGGCGTCGGAGTGCGCGTCGACGCCGAGGGATCGATCACGATCGGAGGCGTCGAGGCCAGCGCGAGCGCCGAAGCCGCCGTTGGAGCCGAGGCCGAGGCGAGCCTGACGCTCGGGCCGGACGGCCTGGCGATCGAGGGCGGGGCGTTCGCCGGGGCCAGCGTGGGCGGCGTCGCCGAGGTGGAGGTCGACGGGATCACCGTGGGCGCCAACGGCGAGCTGCGCGCCGGCATCGGCGCAGAGGGCAGCGTCGAGTTGTCGTTCGACGACGGCCGGTTCGTCATCGGTGGCGAGGTGGCCGCCGTGCTCGGGGTCGGTGGTGAATGGGGCTGGGAGGTCACGGTCGACGTCGACGAGCTGAACGAGTCCATCGTCGAGTACGTCAACGACGGCGGGATCATCGGCAGGTTCGAGGACATCCTCAACGGACCACTGCGATGAGCACTCGGCTCCCCATCCCGATCACGTTCCGGTTGCCGGAGGGCTGGTCGGCGGTCGACCCCGATCGAGCCGGCGCCCCGCGGGCCGCTTTCGTGGCCATCCACCCGCAGGACGACGAGACCGCACGCGGCTTCACTCCCAACATCACCATCGCGGCCCAACCGAAGCGACCGGAGTCGTCGCTGGCCGAGGTCGCCGAGGCGTCGGTGCGTGCACTGGCGCGAGGCGCTAGCGTCTCCGTGACACATCGGACCGAGTTCGGCTCCACTGCCGCGCCGGGGTTGACCCAGCGTCTGCACCTGACGACGACAGCCGGCGGAGTCCGCCGCGGCTTGGTCCAAGTGCATTTCTTCGTGACGTTGCGGGACGCCACGGACGCCGCGAAGCAGGCCCTGCTCAAGATCGTGCTGACCTCGACGGAGGACCAGGCGCCAGCGGTGGTACGGGACTTCGAGCGCTTCCTGGCCACGTTGGCGGCCGCGCCGCGGGACCAGGGAGCGGCATGACGGCCGCCGAGGAAGGCGGTGTCCTGCCGCCGTATCGCCGCGTCAGCGCCGAGACGTTGCGGCTGGCCACCGAGGCGACCGGCGCTCCCGAGTACCTGCGTCGCCTGGCCAGAGCGGTGCGTCACGGCGAGGCGACCTGGGCGGAGATCGCCGACGGGAACGCCGAGGACCTGCCGGAAGTGCAAGACATCAACGCCGTGGTCGCCGAGCAGACGCAGGCGTTGATCGAGCGCGCGTGCGCGGGCGAGGCGTCGTCCCAACCGGACCAGTCCGACTGGGACGACGACGAGCCGCAGGACGGCGGCATCCTCCGCAAACGGTGACCAGAGTCGGCCCGCAGGATCCTGAATGTGGAAGGCGACAATCGCGCTCCCGCCGAGCACGGCCGCCAGCCCGCGCCGCGCTCGGACGGTGTCGCCGACGTTGCCGAGCAGGAACGAGGCCACCATAAGACGCTGATCGTGAACACCGTCACCCGGCCGTCGACGACAGTGCGATCCCCACCGGCCAGACCGCCACCGCCGCGGCGAAGGGAAACCGGCGGCGCGCGAGAAAGGGCAACACGACGACCGGGACCCGCCGGTGCGGCGAACCACATAGTCGCCCAGTCCGTCCCCGCACGGTCAGCCGCGGCCGTCTACCGACGATCGATCGGAAGCGATGGACAGCGCACACCGCAGGAGCGTCGCGAAATCCTGCTGGTGGACGCCGCCCGCTACGGCGCCACCTCCCTGGCCGGCCCACTTGACCAGCCCCCGGTCAACCTGCGGCCCCGCCGATGTACCGGAAGCCAGACCGCGCCATCATTGCGCACCACTCTCTCCGGTCATGCGGACACGGTGTCCGCCATTGGCTGCGCCTCCCCCAACCGGCGGCCCATCGCCGTCACCGGCAGCCACGATCGAACGTGGTCCATTGCGGCCTGACGTTCCGTGAGGTAGCGGATGAAGACATCCCGCATCGGCCGGCACACCTCAACTCCTGGAGCCGCTCCGCTTGCCGGACTTGGCACCCGAGTGCAGTCCATCGAGGTGTTTCGTCAACCAGGCCAGCTCGATCCGGTCCTGCTCCAGGGTGAGGCTGAGCAGCTCGAGCTGCCAGGTCAGTACCTCGGGGTGGCGACTCTTCGAGACCTCGGCGAACGTCGTCAGACGCGACTCCCAGCGCTCGATCTCCCTTTCGAGCTGCTCCTTGCGGGCCTCGAGAAGGTGCTGCTGCCCCCGTGGGTTGGTGAGTCCGATGAAGAACAGGCGCACGCGGAACGGGTCATTGATGTAGGTCGCTGGGAGTTGCGAGAGCAGCCACTCGTTCAGATCCTCGCTGCCGGCCGGGGCGATGGTGTAGACGTTCTTGGCCGGCCGGGTCGTCTGCTCGACGCGCCGGGAGGTGACCGCGCCCGACTCCTCGAGGAGTCGTAGCTCGCGGTAGATCTGGCTGTCGGATGCGGTCCACACAAAGGAGATCGACGTGTCCAGCGCGCGTTTGATGTCGTAGCCCGACATGTCGTTGATGGCGAGCAGGCCCAAGATCATGTGGCGCAGGGACATGGCGGCTCCTTGTGAGATGCGGTCGTGCGCTGGGGACGTGGATCGTTGTGCAGCGCAGTGTACTGCCATTGACAGTTACCTGCGGGCGCAGTTAGGGTCATCGGCAGATGACTGGCCATGACATTATTCCGGTGCACGCTAAGTGAGGGTAAGGAAAGCATGGGCGAGCCCGCCGCGACCAGCCTGCGCGGGGCGATCCGCGCGGTACGCGAGCTAGACGAACTGATGACGACCGACCATCCGGTCGATCCCGACATCGAGATCGTTGCCCTGCAGAAGATCTTCGATGGCGGAGCCGCGCTGCTCTTCGACAACGTCGTCGGTTACCCAGAGGCCCGGATGGTCACGAACCTGACGGCGACCGAGGAACGGCTGGCTCGGCTTTTCGGGGTCGAGGACACCCATGAGTTCAAGCGGCGCATGCGCTCCGCGCTCCGCCGTCCACTACCGCCTCGCCTCGTCGAGGACGCCCCGGTCCAGGAAGTGGTCGTCGAAGGCGACGTCGACGTGTGGTCGCACATCCCCATGGTCTCCCACACCCGTCAGGACCCGGGCCGGACTCTGGGCGGCGGTGTCACACTGCTCAGCGGCGATCACTTCTGGGGCGGCAGTCACGTGGGGTACAACCGCATGAACTTCCGTGGCCCCAACGTCGCCAGCTTCCAGATGGCCCCCGGGTCGCACTGCGACATGGTGGCCACCGAGTGGTACCGCCGCGGCCCCATCCCGATGACGATCAACATCGGAGTGCCGCCCTCGGTCGTGGTCATGGCCAGCGCCGGCTTCATGAACATGGTGCTGCCGGCTGGAGCCGACGAGCTCGGGGTGGCGGGTGGCCTCCAAGGCGCCCCCGTGGACGTGGTCCGCGCCCGCACCGTCGACGCGCTTGCCGTGGCCGAGGCGGAGTGGGTCATCGAGGGCTACCTGGAGACCACCGAGAAGATCTGGGAGAGCGAGGCCGCCGAGGCCGAGCAGGTCCAGGGCAAGCACCCCTTCCACCCGGAGTGGGCCGGCTACATGGGCAAGGCATACCGGACCTACAAGTTCACCGCCACCGCGGTGACCAGCCGTGCGGAGCGGCCGATCTACCACGCGCTGGGCGTCCACATGAAGGACGTGCACCTGATGACGACCTGGACCCGCGAGGCCGCCTTCATGGAGCTGGCCGAGCGCCTGAGTCCGGGCTTCTGCACCGACGTGCGGATCCCCTGGCCGATGACGGACTGGGGCGGAGCGGTGTTCCAGACCCGCAAGATCCGGGCCAGGGACGAGGGTGCGCAGGTCAACCTGCTGACCGCGGCCATGGCGTCGTCGCGGGGGATGAAGATCGCGATAGCGGTCGACGACGACATCGACATCTACCAGTTGGACGACGTGATGTGGGCGCTCACGACCAGAGTCGACCCGGCGCGGGACGTCCACCGGACTCTCGAGGGCGGCCTGGGCCAGAACTTCCAGCCGACGCACGACGGCGGACGCTTCGCTGGCGGGCTGATCATTGACGCGACCGTCCCGTTTGGAATGCGGGACCAGTTCCAGCGTCCGTCGTACGCCGTGGATGAGGTGGACCCGCTTCGCTTCTTCTCCGCCGACGACGTGGAGCGCGGCATGCGGACTCAGCGGGGCTGGGAGCGCTACCTGGCGAAGTTCGGCTACTGAGCTCATCGCGAAGGAGGGCAGTGAGGTGTTGAGCGCGGACCTGGCCGCCTCTGCGGTGCCGCGGGAGGATCCCGCTCTCCTCGACGTGGGTGGCATGCTGGCCCGCCATGCGAGCGAGCGCGCCGACCGACCCTTCGTGCGGGTGATCGGTTCGGGCGAGGAGATCGACTTCCAGACGACCGAGCGAGTGTCCGCCGGGGCCGTGGAGCGTATGCGGCGCATGGGCGTGAGCGCGGGCGACCGGGTGGCGCTCCTGGCGGAGAACAGCATCGAGTGCGTCCTCGTATATCTGGCCTGCCTGCGCGCCGGCTTCGTCGTCGCGCCGCTGAACGCGGAGATCAACAACGCGACTGTCAGCTCGATAGTCGACGACTTGCAACCACGGCTCGTCGTCGCGAACGCGACTCAGCGCACGCTCGCGCAGTCGCTGGCCGCCGGCGTGGAGGTGCCGGCGCTGGTGGCGTCGTTCAGCTCGTTGCGCGACCCGGGCGCCGGTGACCTGTTCCATGACCTGCCGTCGCCGCGGAACGTCGACCTACCTCGGGTCGACCCGCACCGCCCGGCCCTCGTCACGTACACGTCGGGCACCACGGACAAGCCCAAAGGGGTCGTCCACTCCCTGAGCAGCTACGCACACCTCGCCGCGCAGACGCTCGACCTCACCGGCATCGGGCCGGACGACCGGATCCTCGAGTCCCGTTCGCTGAGCTGGATCTCGGCACAGGTCATCAGCATCGGCAGTGCCGTCTACAGCGGTGCCTGTGCGGTGCTCGCTCCCCGGTTCTCCCGCCGCAACTTCTTCCGCTGGATCTCCGACGAGGCGATCACGGTCGCCGTCGGGGTACCGACGGCGATCAACATGCTGCTCGAGGAGAAGGTGGACCTCGAGGGCGAGCGGTTCCCGTCCCTTCGCTATCTCACGAGTTCGAGCGCACCGCTGTCCCCGCACAGGCACCGCGACTTCGAGGTGCACTACGGGATCCGGATCATGCAGTACTACGGCATGAGCGAGGCCGGATTCATGGCCGGCAACCGGGAGGATCGGGCGGTGCTCACCACGGTGGGACAGGTCACCAGGTACCAGGATCTCCGGATCGTCGACAGTGGAACGGGGTCGGTGTGCCCGCCGGGCGTCGAGGGCGAGATCCTGGTCGGGGGACCGCAGATGGCACTGGGGTACTACGAGAAGGGCGGCCTGGCCCCCTTGCCCGATCGCACCAGCTTCCGGACCGGCGACCTCGGTGTCCTCGACGAGCACGGCTACCTGAGGATCACCGGGCGCAGCAAGGACATCGTCATCCGCGGCGGGGTGAACATCGCGCCGCTGGAGATCACCACGGCGGTACTCGCCCACCCGGATGTGCTCGACGCGGGCACGATCGGCGTTCCCGACCCCGTTTACGGCGAGGAGCTGGTCACATTCGTCGCGACGCGTGGTCCTCGCGTGGACGCGGCCGTACGCGAGTTCCTGGAGTCTCGGTTGTCGCCGTTCAAGGTTCCCAAGCACATCCGTTTCCTCGACGCCATCCCCAAGACCGAGCGCGGCAAGACCGACGTCTCCGCGCTGCGGGGAATGTGGGACTCCGAGGCGACGGCCACCGCCGAGGGTCGGCCAGCTGAAGGAGCGCCGGCGTGACCGGGACCGTCGACGCCCTGCCGCTCGTCGACGAGTCGGCTCCCCCGCCCGGGGATCTCGAGGCGTTCTCCGAATGGCTGGCGGCGGGCGGTGATGTCGAGCTGTTGAAGGACGCGCCAGATCCCTATCGGGACGTGCTCCAGCAGACCATCGCGATCGCGGCCGATCTGGAGATCATGAGCCTGCCGTTGCTCTACAACGCGCTACTGAACGCCCCCGACGTCGAAGCCAGGATCGCCGTGGCGGCGTCGATCCAGGACGAGATGGGGCACGCCCAGATGATGTTCCGGCTCCTGGAGGAGTTCGGCGTCTCGGCCCAGGCCACGATCTTCGGTCGCGGTCCCGAGGCGTACAAGTCGTTCTACATCCTGGAGCACGGCTGCGACGACTACATCGAGTTCATCTGCATGCAGACCTACGGGGACCGGGCCGGCTACATCACGACCGTCGACCTGGCCGCCAACTGCTCCTTCGCTCCGTATCGCCGTTCGCTGGCCAAGGTGAACTTCGAGGAGAAGTTCCACTTCAGACACGGTGAGCGGGAGATCCGGCGGCTGTGGGAAAAGCGGCCCGACCTCCGGGAACGCATCCAGGCCACAGTGGACTGGATGTTCCCCCTCGCCGTCGAGTGGTTCGGCGTCACGGACGACCGGAAGTCGCGTACCGGGCAACTCACCTATCGCATCCGCGGCCACTCCAACGACGAGCTGCGACAGCGTTGGCTGCGCGAGGCGACCGCCTTCAGCGAGTCCGTCGGCCTGCGGGTGCCCGCGCACTATGACCAGGAAGCCGACGCCTACGTGCTGGACTACCGGCTGCCGGTCCTCTTCGACGAGGCCACGAAGACGTGGGACCTCACGACGACGGTCGAGTGGCCCGCCAAGTTCGCGCAGTGGAAGAGGGGCGGCCCGAGGAAGCTACCGGGAGTCGCACTCATCCAGGGGCAGCGATGGGGGGCCGAGCTGTGGGTCGCCTGACGACCACGAGCAGCCTCGACACGGCCGTCCTGCGGTCCCTCGAGGACATCCAGGATCCACACCTCCCGGCGTCGCTGGTAGACCTCGGCATGATCGTCGGTGTGCGAGTGTCCGACGCGACAGCCCACGTCGAGCTCTGTCTGCCCTGCACGTCCTGTCCCGCTGTCCGGCTGCTCGAGGAGGAAGTCGTCAAGGCGGCTCAGCGGGTGGAGGGGGTGCACGACGTCGAGGTCCGTCAGGCGTGGGAGCGGCCATGGCGGCGCGACGCGGTCACCCCGCGGGCCGTCGACGCGCTGCGCGAGATCGGAGTACAGCTGTGAGCGGAGCTTGCGGAGCGAACCATCGAACACAGGGCGACCGCGAGCGGCTCGACCGAGCCTGCGAGGGGGAGTCGTGAGCCACCTTCTGCCAACCTCGGCAACCGTCACCTCAGGGGAACGTGAAGCAAGCCAGCCACCAGTACGTGACCGGGCCGAACGCTCACTGCCCAACGCGACCAACACATTGAATTGCGGGGAGGCGGACCAGTGAGCCAGGGCGAGGAGCCGCGGTGGGAGGTGTTCGCCAGGCGCGAGCTTCGACGACCGCTCACCCACCTGGGCAGCGTCGACGCGCCGAACCCGGAGATGGCCAGAGCCCGAGCCTGGGCGGTGTACGCACGGGGTGGTTGGAAGGAAATGGCGATCGCCCCCGCGGCCGCGTTCACCCCGGTCGTCGGGGGCTACGCCACGATCGGGGTGGTCTGAGATGACCGTGTCCACGGACCGCGAGTCGTCGGCCACGTCCGAGTCCGAGCTGCGCGTGCTCCGGGACACCAAGATCGTTCTGGGTCACTGGTACGCGCTGGTCCTTCCCAACGCCATGGCATTGCAGGACTTCAGCGCCATGGCCGCGATGGTCCAGGTCTCCCTCGGCCACGCCCGCGTGCTCGACTCACTCGTACGCCACAGCGCGGACCTGCCGCCGACGTCCGCCGTGACCGTGGTCGCCCGCGACCAGCTGGCCAGCATGGTGCTCCTCGACCGGCCGCCGTCGGACTGGACGGACTTCGTTACCGCGGTCGCGCTCGGCGAGTGGGCCGTCGAGAAGCGCATTAGGACGGTCAGCACCGACGGCGGCCGCGTGGGCGACACCTGTGCCCGCCTCCTCATGGAGACGTCGTTCGTCCTCGACTATGTGCGTGGCTGGCTACGGGTGCTGGCCGACTCCTCCACCGATCGCGTCCACGAGTGCCTCGAGGAGCGGGTTCGTGAACTCAGGACCTGGTACCCATCCGACGCCAGCCCAGAGCTCCGCGAGATCCTCGGCCAGGTGGCCGAGTTCGCGCCGACCTGGACGCCTGGTGACGTCGTGGCTGATCGGCCGCCCTGGGAGGCGACTCGCCGCCGGCCCGAGGGGTCGCTCGTGCCCGTCGCACTGGCGAACGGGATCGCCGATCGCGAGCTGATGTGACATGAGCAGGGAAGATCCAACCCCGCGCTGTCCCCACTGCGACAGCGGTGACGTGACCAGGGTCGCGTACTTCGGTACGTCGGCCGCGCAGTCGCAATGGCACTGCGCCAGGTGCCGCAGCGTGTTCGAGTTCTGGCGGTACGGCGGTCCGCTCTCCCCACGAGGCGGCGAGTGATGGTTCCGATGCGACTCACCCCGGCTGATGACCTGATGCTTCATCAGACCCTCGACCCGTCGTCGAGGATGTGGACGACGGATGCCCGCGCGTACGAACGATTGTGGTTCGGCCTGCAGGACGACGCCGGCCGGCTGCGGGTCACGCACGGCACCGCGTTCTACCCCAACCTCGCTCGCTCCGAGGCGTTCGCGATCGTCGTGCACGACGGGATCCACACCACAGTCCGCGCGTACCGGGAGTACTCGGGAGACAGGGTGGACCTGGACCTCCCGCCGCTGTCGGCGCGCATCGTCGAGGGACTGTCCCAATGGGAGCTTGCCCTGGCCACGAATCCGTGGTCGATCGACTACCAGCTGACCTGGCAGGACACCAAGCGGCCCGAGTTCCGGCGGATCGGCCCGATCGAGGACGACGACGGTGTGATCACCAAGGCCATGGCCGGATTCGAGACCTTCGGCCGTGCGACAGGAAGCCTCCGCGTCGGCGAACGCACCTTCGACGCCACCACCGTCGGCCTGCGCGGTTCCCGCGATCGGCACTGGGGAATCCGCAACGGTGTCGGCGGGCGTGCGCACTGGGTCGGGGACCTCACGCGGTCATCGCTCCCGCCGTACTTTCCTGGGCAGTGGGTCGAGTTCGACGACTTCGCCGTGTGGGGAGACGTGGTGCTCCGCAACCACGACGACGATCGACCGGCCGAGCGCATCGTCGGCTTCGAACGACGGCTCCGATTCGACCCGACGACTCGCCTCTTCCGTGCCGGCACGGTCGTCAACCACCTGGAGGGCGGCGGCACCCTCACCCTGGAGTTCGAGCGCCTCGGCAACCAGATCGCGTTCCTGCGCTGTGCCGGATACGGCGGGCCTCGCGGAGGTACGCCCAATGGTGATGTCTGGGCCGGCACCCACGACGGTCCGGACACCGTAGAGGCAGAGACGTTCGACCTGAACGATCCGCAGGTCCAGGTGCGGTTGGCGGGACTCGACCAGCACCACTGCGTCGTCACGTGCGACGGTGAGGTCACCCAGGGCTTGTTCGAGGGGTACGAGCCCGAGCTCTACGAGCGGTGCTCGGCCGGCGAGCCGACCTTCGAACTCGTGGTGTGAGGCGTCGATGACGCTGTCGACCGGTCCGCTGGAGCTGGAGCTGCGCGAGCTTCTGGGCGCAACCCTCACGGTCGAGACTGTCCGACGACTCGAGGGGGGCTACTCCAGGGAGACCTGGGGGGTACGGGTGACCGGAGGGCCACCCGGTGTTCCCCGCGACCTCGTGGTGCGACGGGACGCCGCGTCCGGGATCGTGCAGACGCCGCTCGCGGTCGAGTACCGGCTCTACGAAGCCCTGGCGAAGCTCGATCTGCCCCTCCCCACCGTCCTGGCCGTCTCGCCCGACGGTGGTCGACTCGGCAGGCCCTACTACGTCATGACGAGATGCGAGGGCACTGGCGACGCACGTGCGGTGCGCGCCCTCGATACCGACGCCCGCGTCCGGCTTGCCTCCCAAGCCATGCGCGCGCTCGCCCAGCTCCACTCGGTTGACGCGACCGACCTCGACGTCCTCCAGGATGGTCGGAGCACCTCGGCCGCGGCCGAGGTGCGGCACTGGGCGGGCGTCCTGGACTCGGTACGCCTCGCGTCCACCCCCGCGCTTGCCCTCGCGCTCACCTGGCTCTCGGAGAACGCCGCCGTCGCCGAGGGCGCGGCCCTCCTGCACGGAGATTTCCGCACTGGCAACCTGCTGCATCGAGCGGACGGGTCCCTGACCGCGATCCTGGACTGGGAACTAGCCCACCGGGGGACGGCGGCCGAGGATCTCGGCTGGTTCTGCATGCGCCGGTGGCGATGGGCCGGCACGACATTGGTCGGCGGACTGGTTCCTCGAGACGACCTGCTCGACCTCTACCGGTCGCACGGCGGCGAAGTCGATGCGCGGGACGTGCGGTTCTGGGAGGTCCTGGGCAACGTGAAGCTCGCGGCTTTCCAGGCGACCTCCCGTTTCCGGCTCAGCAAGGGGGAGGCGGTCCGGCTGCCGACCATCCGCTCCTCCCTCTACCTCGAGCACCAGTCCCTGTTCACCGTCGAAGCGCTCATCGAGGCCGTGGCGGCAATCCCGTGAGCGCGGGGCACGATGCGCTCGCCGCCCTGGCGAGAGTCCTCGAGGAACTCGTGACCCAGGCTCGTGCCGGCGTCGAGATCGCCGACGACCTCTCGGCGGCCGCCACGCTCCTCCGCGGGCTCGCGCGGCAGGTCGTGGCGGAACCCGCGCTGCTGGAGCGGGAACGAGCCGAGCTCGTGGACCACCTCCGCGACTCGAGTTCGGCCGGGTCAGCCGAGATCGAGCGGCTGCGGGATGCCTACGTGCGACGCATCGAGGCACAGATCCGCGCGATGGATGCGACTGGCGACAAGTCCGACATCCTGGCCGGGCTGCGCCTGCTGCGCGACCAGCTGGCCCGGCGCGCTGAGGTTCTCGGGTACGACACGGTGTGAACGTCGTCAGCCGCGCCGCACCGCTGCCACGAACTCGCGCAACCGGTCGGGGTCCGTCTCCGGCAATGGCAGGTACGACGCCAGTCGATCGCATCGCCCGCGGAACCGCTCGTTGATGAGGGCGGGCAACTCCTCCAAGGTGCCCTTGAGTGCGAAGTGGTCGAGCAGCTCGTCGGTCAGGACTGAGGGAAGCCGGTCCCAGTCCTCGGCGCGCACCAGTGCCCGCAACTCCGGCTGCAGATCCGCGAAGCCGACGGCCGCCAACACGTCGACATAGTCCGGAGTGGACGCATAGAAGGCGAGCCGCTTGCGGACTTCCAACTCGCAGGCGGCAAGCTCCTCGTCGGTGTCGCCCACGATGAGGAACGTATAGCCGAAAACCCACGGCACCGTGTCGCGCCCGGCACGCCGGGCTCCCGCTCGGAGACTGGGGACGGTGACCTTGTCGATATAGGCCACGTTGGTGAACGGGTGAATGAAGATGCCGTCGAAGAGCTCGCCGGCGAGCTCGGCCATCTGCGTTCCGACCGCGGCGAGGGCCAGGGGCACGTCCGGGTGCTCGATCGGGCCGGGGTTGAAGAATGGCGTCAGCAGCGTGTGCCGGTAGTACTCGCCTTCGTAGCGCAGTGGTTCACCGGTCTGGTAGGCCCTGAATATCGCCCTGGTGGCGCCCACGAAGTCGCGCATCCGGGGCACGGGGTCGCCCCACGGCATGCCATAGCGCCGGGTGATGTGTGCCTTCACCTGGGTGCCGAGCCCCAGTACGAAACGGCCCCCACTGGTCTTGGCCAGATCCCACGCGGCCTGCGCCACGGTCATGGGCGTTCGGGCGAATGCGACGGTGATACCGGTCCCGACGGTCAGCCGTGCCGAGGCGTCGATCGCACCACCGGCGGCGAGGAGTGGGTCATGCCCGGCCTCTCCGGCCCAGTAGCCATCGAACCCGAGCGCCTCCGCTGCCTGGGCCGCCGCCCGGGAACCGCCCAGCCCATCCGTGCCGAAGGTATCCACCCGCACGCGCGTTCACTTCCTGGGAACCACTTGTTGACATGGCTTAACAACCCCGCATACTATCCCCGCAGACAGGTACTGTCAAAGTAGAACATCGCATTCTGTACCTAACTCACAAGGTCGTTATGATCGCTGCCGATGGCCGCGCGCTTCATTGCTGAAATGCGAGGAGAGAGCCAGTGTCCACAGTTCGCATCGTGCAGTCGTTCACGGCCATCGCGGCACTGTTGTGCGTGACGGCATGCGGCTCGAACACCGGCGGCTCAAGCTCTGGCGACGCCTCGACCGTCCGAATCGGACTCATCGCGTCCCTGACCGGACCCCTCGCCGGTCCGGCCACCGAGTTGGTGAACGGCGTCCACGTGGCGGTCGACGCCTGGAACGCGACCGAGAAGTCGAAGGAGATCAACCTCGAGGTCTGTGACGACGGCGGCCAACCCGCGCAGGCTCAGACCTGCATTCAAAGCCTCCGCGGCAAGGTGGACGTCTTCATCGGACCGATCTTCTCCTCGCTGTGGGCCTCGACCCTCGAGACGTACAAGACGCTGAAGCTGTTCGCGATCGCTCCGGCGCCCGCCTCCGAGGCTCCCGCTGACACCGACATCTTCACCACCGGCACACCCGCCGGCGTGGCCCTCGATCGGACCTTCTCCTACTTCAAGGACAAGGGATGGACCAACGTCGGATTCATCAGCACGAATGACGACGCATCCGCGGTCGCCGCCGAGCTGGCGCCGCAGGTCGCCGAGAAATACGGCCTCACGCTGACTCGAACGTCCTTCGAGGGGACCGCGCGCACCGCCGTCCCACAGCTGAACACCATCAAGGCCGCGAACCCCCAGGTCGTCCAGGTCTGGTCGGTCGGGCAGTCCGCGGTGACGGTGATCCGTGGCATGAACGAGACCGGCATGTCCATGCCGATCGTGATGAACTACTCCAACGCCACCGCGGCGACGTTCAAGATCGTCGGCGACGAGGTGCCGCCCAAGCTGCACTTCATCGGGTCTCCCTACATGGTGTCGAGCGACGCACAGGCGGCCGGTGGTGTGGTCGCCGCCTACGACAAGCTCTACTCCGAGAAGTATGGTCCCGCGTCCTGGAACGCGATGGCCGGCGGTGACGCGATCCTGGTGGCGATGAGCGCGGCCGCCAACGGCGTACGACCCGAGGACATGCGCCGGGAGTTGGAGAAGGGCGATCCGATCACCGGGCTCACGATGACGTTCACCTTCAGCAAGGACTCCCACGCCGGGGCGAACGATCCCGAGCAGTTGGCCATCGCGAACTTCGCCGATGGGGCCTGGTCGTCGCTCGACTGAGGCACGCACCGTCCGGACACACCTGCCACCACCGCGCCTCCGCCCGCGAGCAAAGGAGCCCCGTGATCTGGTCTGGACTCCCGGCCGCGTCCGAACTGCCGTCCCTCGTGTGGGCGGGTGTCTGGGCCGGAATGATCGCGGCATCCCTGGGGGTCCTCGTCGTGATCGGCTTCCGGGTGAGCCGGGTGCTCAACCTGGCGATCGGCAGTGCGTTCGTGCTGGGTGCGTTCCTCTTCGGGGCGCTCGGTGGGAGCCTGCCCGCCGCGGTGGCGCTGGCGGTGGTCGCGCTGGTGGCGGCGGCCGCCGGTGCCGCGCAGGAGCGGGTCGTATTGCGGCCCCTCCGTGCCAAGCCCCCGTTCGTCCAGCTGCTTTCGACGGTGGGCATCGCGTTCGCCGTCGAGGGGTTCGTCATCGCGACCTGGGGACGCGAGCCCGTGTCCGCGCCGAAGGTGCTCGATGGGCAGTTGACCGTCGGTGACGTACACGCCCAGCACGCACAGTTGATCCTTGTCGCCACCGGGCTCGTGCTGGCGTTCATCGCGCAGTGGTGGTTGCGCAGGACCAAGTCTGGCCGCCAGGTGTCGGCGACGACCGACGACCCCGGCGCGGCCATGATGCTCGGCATCGACGTGGACCGGCTACGCCTGGCCTGCTTCGCCACCGTGTCCGCGGCAGCCGCCCTGATCGGTGCCGTGGCCGCGTCGCTGGTCCTGGTCGACTACGCCTCCGGCCTGCCGCTCTCGCTAGAGGCGTTCGTAGCGGCGGTCATCGGTGGCGGGAGGTCGCCGGTGGCAGCCCTCGGCGGCGGTCTGCTCGTGGGGCTCATCGAGGCGTTCGGGGGACGAGTCTTCACCGCCAACATCGCGGAGGTCATGACCTTCACCGCGCTGATCGCCGTGGTCCTGGTGGCCCGCCGGCTGCCCTCGTTCCAGTTGGCGGAGACGCGGTGAAGGGCCTGAAGCGCCTGAGTGCCGACGGGCCAGGATGGCTGGCGGTACCGGCGGCGAAGCTCGGCAACGCTCGCATGTGGATAGTCGCGGTGCTTCTGGCGGCATTCGTGCTGGGACCCCTGGAGATGGACGCGGCGTGGTTGACGGTGTGGACCTCGATCGCTGTGCTGGCCCTGGCGGGAGCGGCCCTCAACCTCGCGTTCGGCTACACCGGCATCCTCGACTCCGGGCATGCTGTCTACTTCGGACTCGGGGCGTACACGGCCATCCTGACCACCTCTCACCTCGAGGTTCCAAGCATCGTCGGCGTTGGGTTGGGGATGCTGCTGGCCACCGCGCTCGCCGGCCTTCTCGGCGTCATCGTGCTGAGGATGCAGGGATTCCTCCAACTCCTGATCACCGTCGCACTGGCCTCCATAGCCGGAGCCCTCATCGTCAGCTTCACATTCACCGGCGCCGAGGTGGGCGTCTCGGCCGGCGCCCGGGACGTGTTCGGCACCGGGGACCTCGACGACGTCCAGGTGCATCTGCTGGCCGCCGGGACCACGGCCGTGATCGTCTTGATGATGGAGTTCCTGCCGGCGACCAGACTGGGCCGGCTGCTGGCGACGGTCCGTGCGGTGCCGGACGTCGCATCGACCGCCGGAGTCCCCGTGTTCCGGACCCGGGTGGCCGTGTACATGGTCGCCGGTGCCGTGTCCGCGCTGGCCGGAGGACTCTCGGCGATATCGCTGCTGTTCGCCTCCCCCACCTCGATCGGGCTGGCACAGAGCATCCAGATTCTGATCGTCGTCGTCATCGGTGGCACCGCGACGTCGGTGGGTCCGTTGTTCGGCGCCACCATAATTCTCATCCTGCCGCAGTGGTTCGGTGGGATCGCCGACTACCAGACCCTCCTGATCGGACTGATCTTCGTCACCGTCCTCATCAGACTCCGAGGCGGCGTCGCCACGCTGGTGCCTACTCCCGTGGAGAGGCCGCGGGATTCGTCTCCCGGCAGCGACGCCGACGCCTCGCTGGAGCCGATCCGCGAGAGAAGCGGCGCCGAGCTCGAGATTCGCGACCTCCGCAGGCACTTCGGCGGGGTTCGCGCCGTGGACGGGGTCAGCCTCACCGTCGAGCCCGGACGGATACACGCACTGGTCGGACCGAACGGGTCCGGGAAATCCACCATCGTGAACCTGGTAACCGGGCTGCTCTTGCCGACCAAAGGCTCGATCCGCTTCCGGGGCCGCTCGATCGAGCGGATGCCCTCGTTCAAGCGCACCCGGCTGGGAATGACCAGGACATTCCAACTCGTCGCACTGGCTCCGAACCTCACCCTGGCCGAGAACGTCATGGTGGGCGCCTTCGCCGCACGGAGGTCTGGCCTGCTGCGCGACGCCGTCGTGGGTCCCCGCAACCGCTGGGAACGCGACCTGAGAGACCGCAGCGAACGGGTGATGCGCGCGGTGGGTATCGGCGGGTTCGCGCACCTGCGCCCGGACCAGACACCTCCCGGCATTCGACGCCTGACCGAGGTGGCGCGATGCTTCGTGACCGGCGCCGGGTTGATGATCCTCGACGAGCCGGCGGCGGGGCTCGACAGCAACGAGAAGACGCACCTGGCCGGGGTCCTGCGCGCGGTGGCGATGTCGGGCCGCGCGATCTTGCTCGTCGAGCACGACATGAACCTGGTGATGTCGTTGGCCGATCACGTGACCGTGGTCGACGAAGGGAAGGTGCTGGTGGAGGGAAGCCCGGAGCAGGTTCGCCGCGACGCGGCCGTCGCGTCGGCCTACTTCGGGCGTCAGGGCGTCGCCACGAGCGCGACTCCTCCACCGGACCCCGGCGAGGCGTGGGTGCCGAAATGACGGCCGACGAGGAACCCATGCTGAGAATCACGAACCTCCGCGCCGGATACGGCGCCATGACCGTGCTCCGAGAGGTCTCGCTCGAAGTCGGCCTCGGCGAGTGCGTGGGCGTGCTGGGCGCCAACGGTGCGGGGAAGTCAACCCTGCTGCGCGCCGTCAGCGGCTTCGCCACGGTTACCGGGGGCGAACTCGCGGTGGCCGGAAGGTCGATACGGCACAGAAAGCCGCATCAGCGCGCTCGCGACGGTGTCCTGCACGTTGCCGAAGGACGCCGGCTCTTCCCGGCGATGTCGGTCGAGGAGAACCTGCGCGTCGCGTTCGACGCCCGGGTCGACCGGTCCTCGAAGCAGGACTGGCAACGGCTGGTCGGCGAGACCGTCTACGGTTTGTTCCCGCGTCTGCACGAGCGGCGTCACCAAGCGGCCCGGAGCCTGAGCGGCGGCGAGCAGCAGATGCTCGCCATCGGACGGGCACTCGTGCTCGAGCCCCGGGTGTTGATGCTCGACGAACCCAGCACCGGGCTCGCGCCGATCGTCGTGGACCACATCTTCGACGTGCTGCGCGATATGGTGGCGCACGCGCGGATGGCGGTACTGGTCGTCGAGCAGCGGGTCGACGTCCTCGTCGGGATCGTCGACCGAGCGTACGTGCTGCGTTCCGGGGAGCTCGTCGCGCGGGGAGGGCTCGCCGAGCTGCGGTCCTCGGGCGCCCTGGACGCGGCGTTCCTCGGGACGGGTGCGCCGGCGTGAGCACATCGGGATGGGAGCAGTCGCGTCCGACCCGCGTGGTCGTCGCGGTGACCGGTGCCACGGGGACCGAACTCGCCGCACGCGTCCTGCGGAAGCTGGGCGAGCACGGTGTCGAGCGGCATCTGGTCGTCAGTGCCGCGGCGCGGCGTACCGCCCGCTACGAGCTCCCCGATGTCCGTCTGGAAGCCGAAGCGGAGACGAGCTACGGATGGCGAGACATCGGTGCCGCACCGGCTTCGGGTTCGTTCCCGGTGGACGCCATGATCATCGTGCCCTGCAGCGCGAACACCCTGGCGTCCATCGCCAACGGGATCTCCGACAACCTCATCACGCGCGCGGCGGACGTGACCCTGAAGGAACGGCGACGACTCGTCCTGTGCTTCCGCGAGACCCCGCTGCACGCCGGTCACATCCGCGCCATGGACCTGGTGACCTCCATGGGAGGCATAGTCATGCCCCCGGTTCTCGCGTACTACACGCGCCCGAAGTCACTCGCGGAGGCGAACGACCACATCGCCACCCGGCTCGTGGGAATGCTCGGCTTCGAGATCCCCGACGACTACCAGTGGCTGGGCGACGACCCCGAAAGGCAACAGGAATGACCTCCCGACTCCGAGCGTGCCGCCATTCCGGACACCGCCACGCGTCCAGGTCGCTCATATCGCTGAACGACGGCGAACCGCACTCAACGGCGTGAGCGCAACGGGTCGCGGCCACGGACACTGTCCACAAAGGCTGGCGACATCGACCCGCGCATCCCAAGCCGCGCAAGGGTTCGTTCTTCCCGCTGATCCACGAGGCCCGTCGGCGTATCGACCAGGCGCTGTACGCGGTGGTGATGGAGGCCTACGTCGCTGGCGTGTCCACCCGCTCGGTCGACGACCTGGTCGCCGCGCTGGGCATCCACCTGGACGCCGGCGCCCACAGCGAGACGGCACTGACCATGTTCCGCCGCCACGGCAACCGACACGGCGCGGCCGCGACGCTCGACAGCCGGGCTACATCGCCTACCACACCGGAGCGCACACCCAACACTCCACTACTACCAGCAGGCCGCGCACGCGTGGCAGCGCGCGGCTCAGCTGTACCAAGCCCAACAGCGCGTCCCCGACGCCGACCGCGTACGCCACCAACTCGCCCGCCTCGACACGACGACGTCACCGTCGTGACCCGGTGTTCACCGCGACGGTCCCCTTCGCCCCGATCTGTGGCCTTGGACCAGAACGAGTAGAAGTATCCGATGTGGATGTGATATTTCGCGATCGGTCTCGTGTCGACCGCGGTCGTTCCCATATCCGCCGGCGATTACATCCAATATTTGCTTCCACTGGACATCAGCGTCATCAGGTCGAATCCCGAATACGCCGCCGGGTCAACTCCCGCGATAAACGCGGCCACGTAAGTCCAAAAACCCATGTACTCCGGCTCCAGGTGTGTCGGGCTCACCAAATCACACAGTCGGGGTTGCACTTGACCCCCGGCCACAAGGGACTCTACCGGGGGGCCAGTTCGCGTCCGAAGTGGACCCCCGTTCCAGCGAACGGCCCGACACGGTACAGTGATTAGTTGGGGCGCGGGCACACCCGTAGTGGCCGTCGACTCGGGTGTCCTGGTTATGGCGCCCCGGGATGGAGCCGCTGCCTCGGGACCAGTGGAGCTGTTCGCGTCTCCAGCGCGAGGGCGGACGATGCGGACAGTTCCGCCAGCTTCGTTCGGACGGTGGCGGCTCGCGGGTCGCCGAGGTCCTCGAAGATGGTCAGCGCGAGCGACCACTCGCGAGCGGCTTCGTCGTGACGCGCCCGCGCGTGGCACACCCGCCCCAGGGTGTAGTGGGCGCTCGCCTCACCCTCGGGGTCGCGCGCGCGACGGCAGAAGTCTCGTGCCATGTGCGCGTACCGCTCGGCACTCTCGAGAGCTCCGTTCTCGGCCTCCAGCCGGCCCAAGAGGTTGCAGGTCTTCCCCACCTCGGCCCGATCCCGTTGACGCCGGTGGAGGGCGAGTGCCCGGACGGCGTAGCCACGGGCGGACGCGACGTCCTCACGCTCCGCGTAGATCAACGCGAGCTCCGTGAGACAGCGCCCCTGACCGTTCTCGTCCTCGATCTGCTCGGCGCCCCACAGCCCGTCACGGCAGTAGGAGGCCGCCTCGTCATAGGCGGACCGGCGCCGGTAAGCCTCGCCGAGCCGGTGGAGGGCCCGGACCTCGAGCGCCTTGACATCGGCGCGCCGCAACATCGCCAGGGACTGCCGAAGGAATCCGATCCCACGCTCGAACTCGCCGCGTTCGATACATAGACGGCCGCGGTGATTCGTAGCGACGGCGAGGCCGATCGCACAGTCGATCGAAGCGAACCGCTCCTCGGCGGTGGCGAGATGAACCTCGGCGGCCGCGAAGTCGCGACGGCTCAGCGCCATATGGGCGAGGTTGTTCAGAGCATTCCCTTCTTCTTCGATATCGCCGAGACTCTTAGCCGCGGCGACACCGGAAAGGAGATTTGTGGCGGCGTCCTGGAAAAACCCGAGCCGCTGGAATATCTCGCCCGTCGCGTTTGCCAGCTTCGGCACATACGAATGGAATCCCTGCCTGCCGGCAAAGGCTACGACCGCGTTTATATTTGGCCGTTCACGAATATACCAGTCCATGGCGGCTTCATAGGTCGTGAATTCCATGGGAACCACTCCGGGTTCGAGTGGCAACGGGTCGACTGGTGGCCGGAACGGAAATACGGTGATGTCGGCAGCACGGGCGGAGTGGAGGAAGTAGCTGAGCAACCGCTCCCCGGCGGCGACCCGCTCGGCGCCGTGTTCCGCCGCGGCGATGCGTTCCGCCGCGTACTTGCGCAACAAGTCATGCAGCCGGAACCGGTCCCCCCGCTCGCGCGTCAGCAAGTGGGCGTTGACCAAGAGCCCGAGATCGCGTTCGGTCTGCCTCCTGTCCTGGCCCGTCAGCGCGGCCGCGAGGTCCACGCTCAGGTCCGCCCCCGGGTGCAGCCCGAGTAATCGAAAGACCCGGCGTTCGCTGGCGCTCAGTATCCGGTATGACCAGGTGCAGGCGGCCCGCACGCTGCGGTCCCGGCCGTCCCCATCGTCGCCGAGGCCGAGCAACGTAGGTGCGTTCCGCAGCTCGTTGACCAGCTCATCGACGGGAACCTGGGGTGCCATCGCCACGTGTTGGGCGACGAGCCGCAGCGCCAGCATGTTGCCGCAACAGATCGCGGCCAACATCTCCGCCGTCGCCGGTGCTTCGGCGAGGCGAATGCCCAGTCGTCGCACGAGCCACGACTTGCTCTCCTGGTAGTCCAGGGGTGCGACCGTCAGGTTGGTCGCGCCGCGCAGACCCAGTCCATTCAGCTTCCGTCGGCTCGTGACCACGATCGTGCACGTGGACAGGATGTCGAGCAGCGGTTCGACATGTGGGGAGTCAACGGCGTTGTCCAGCAAGGCAAGCACGCGCCGGCCGGCGAGCAGATCACGGAGCTTCGCCGCCCGGCCCGCTGCGTTCGCGATTCGTTCGGCGGGAAAGCCAAATGCCGCCAGCAGGTCATCCACGACCTTGTCCGTGTCGAGCTTGGGGCGATCGGAGTAGCCAAGAAGGTCCGCGTACAGCAGTCCGTCCGGATACCTCTCAGCCGCTCGATGCGCCCAGTGCACGGCGAGCGTGGTCTTGCCGACGCCCGGCACACCGTCCAGCGCCACGACACAGGGCACCATCTCGCGGGCGGAGGACGTGGTGACGTCGTCGAGCTCGCTGAGCAGCTCGTTCCGTCCGGTGAAGTCCTGGACGTTTCTGGGCAACAGGTTGGGCTTCTGGATGGAAATCTCGACCGCGCGGTTGGCGCGCACGGCGGCGTGGTCGGGACCATGCTGCAGCGTTTCGTGGAACCGCAACAGATCGTCCGCCTCGTCATAGTCACCGTCACCGCGCATCTGTTTGCGCATGCGCAGGAGGTAGCTCTTGGCGTCCTGGTGCCGACCCCGGCCGTGCAGGGCCTCCATCCTTCGTTTCACGAAGGAAAGGGTCGACTGGTGCGCCGTCGGTAGGTCGGCCAGCCGTTGCAGCACCAACTCGAATCTGCCCAGCGCGGCCAGCTCTCGCAGCAGGAGATCCTGCGCGGGCAACCAGAGTTCAGTCTCCGCCCACCGCCGCCAGTTGTCCGCGCGCTCGGTGTCGAGATCGGCGAGCGGACGGTCGGTCCAAAGCGCCAGAGCGGCGTCGAGCACCCGGCTCGCGTGTTCGTGGTCGCCGCGGTCGCCCGCCACCCGCCCCTCCTCCACCGCGGCACGGAACTCGAACAGGTCGACCTCGCGCAGGTCGACCTCGATCCGATAGATGCCGTCCTTACTGCCGAACGTCGGCGGAGAATTCATTCGACGCAACGTCTGCCGAAGTCGCGAGCTGTACGAGTACAGGGTGTCGACCGGGTGTTTCGGTACCTGCTCATCCCACAGCCACTCGACCAGTTCCGAGACCGGTATCGCGCGACCACCGTGGATCAGCAACGTGGCGAGCATCCCGCGCAGCTTGGAATGCCCCCACCGAGCATCAAACGGCTGGTGGTCGCCGAGGCGAAGGGCGGTGCGCCCCAAGACCTTGAACCGAAGTCCCACCAGCGTTGCCCCCAAGCTGGATTTGCTATCTCACCGACATCCGTCGAGTGTGCGCTGGGGGCACATCGGCCTACCAGCATTGATCACTATTTGACACCGAGCTGTTACGGATCGTAGCACCCCGGGCCCCCTCTTCGTCCAGCGTGCGCAAGACAATTGTCCATCGTTCTGACAGGTATTTGTCCAGTGGATGGCGTGCCGCTGATCAACTTCAGGAATATCAGCGCGCCCCACTCCCCGATTTGCGCCGCCAAGATCGCCGGCGGTCATGCTCAGCTGGGATTTCAGGCAGGTGGCCGAATTTCCACAAGAGATCTGGCCAGTTCGACTCCGCATCCTGGATTTCGCCAGCACATCGAGGGGAGGTGATCGGATGGACTCGCTGAAGTTTCACCAGCCGGTGGTCGAGGACGGTCCGCTGGTGTGTGGCTGTGTGGTGGTCGTGCGGTCGGTTCCCCGTGAGCGTGGGAAGGGAGGTCGATGGCGTTGATCGAGTTTCTCGAGGAGCAGCGGCGGATGACGTTCTGCAACAAGCAAAGCAACGACTCGTAGCTCGACGGCACGACGGCACGACGACAGCATGACGATGGTGGTGAGGGTTTCCGATGTATCGCCCACTGTTCTACCCACGGATCAAGAGGGAGCACCGGCCCGTGCGGCATGGCGACGATCAGGTCCGGATCGGCGGGGACGTCCCCGGAATCACCGCGAGGATCGCGGATCCCGACGGGTGGGTGTGGGCGTTGCTGGGAACTCTCGACGGCACGCGGACGGTGGACCAGGTAGTCGCCGAGCTGGTCCGCCGTTTCCCGGCCAGGCCGGCCGCCGGCGTCCGCGATGAGGTGCTCCGGGACCTGGATGAGCTGATTGCCGCTGGATACGTGGAGGACGCCGCCGAGCGCCCGCCCGAGGCGTTGTCCGCGCGCGAGCGGGAGCGCTATGGCCGGTGCCGGGCGTTGTGGCGGTGGATGGCCCGGGACGGCCGGTCGAGCTGGGACACGCAGTTGCTGTTGCGGCAAGCGCGGGTGGTCGTGGTCGGCGTCGGTGGCACGGGCAGCACCGCCGCGCTGAGCCTGGCCCTGTCCGGCGTGGGCCGGCTGCATTGCGTGGAGCCGGACGTGGTCGAGCTCTCGAATCTCAGCCGGCAGGTGTTGTTCACCGAGCAGGACGTCGGCCGGCCGAAGGTCGACGTGGCTGTGCGGCGGTTGCGTGCGCGCAACTCCGACATCGCGATCACCGGGGAAGCTCTCGCCATCACCGGCCCACGCACGCTGGTCGGGCTGGCGGCGCGGTTCGACGTCGTGGTGCTGGCAGCGGACCAGCCCAAACAGATCCGCTCCTGGGCCAACCAGGCCTGTCATGCGACGGGGACGGCCTGGGTGCACGGCGGCTACCACGGACCCCAGGTCAATGTCGGCGTGTACCGGCCGGGCACCGGGCCGTGCTATGACTGCGCGTGCGTGGCTGATCGAGAGCGCCAGTCCGGGCTGCCACCACACACCGCATCCCCGACGAAGGCGACTGAGCGAACGACTGGAACGCAGGCGAGCAACGCCGTCTCGGCGGGGATCTCCGGGCAGCTGACCGCGCACACCGCGATGAGCCTGATCGCTGGTGTGCCTCGCCTGCCGGTCAATCGCGAGTACGCGTTCAACCTCGTCACCTTCGACGGTGACGTGGTGCTCGCCCTCGACGCGCCGAGACCGGACTGCCCGACCTGCGCAGTCCGGACCGACACCGCGTAGACCCGCCGCCGTTCACCGGGTCAGTGGCACGGGTCGGTGGCGATCCGCGCCTCCAGGTCGGTGAGCCGTCGGCGTGTCTGCTCGAGCCGGGGATCGTCCAGGTCGGCGAGCAGGGCGATCGCGTAGCGCAGGGATTCCACGGCCGCGGGCCAGTCACGGGTGTGTTCCAGGGAGGCCGCCAAGGCCAGGACCGTGTCCACCAGATCGACTCCGGCGTAACCCAGCGTCTGGTAGGAGGCGATGGCCTGCTGGCACAGGGTGATCGCGACCTCGTGCCGGCCAAGCCCTTGCCAGGCCAGTGCCGCGTCACACAGTGCACCCGCCTCGCCGATCTGGTCCCCAGCCTGCCGCCACAGCGGGAGTTCCCGCTCGGCGTACTCCAGCGCCTGTTCGTAGTCGCCGAGTTGGGTGCAGATACCGCTGAGGTTGCACTGCGCCACGGCTTCGGATCGTGTCTGCCCTGTCTCGCGAGCCAACGACGAAGAGGACTGGTAGCACTCACGCGCCTCACGTAATCGACCTTGCCCACGCCGGACCCACCCCAGCCCGGACAGGCCGGAAACCCGCCGGGCCGGGTCGTGAAGCTCCTCGGCAAGAGTGAGTGTGCGGGTGATCGCGGCTTCGGCGTCCTCCCACCGTCCCAGACGGCACAGGGTTTCCGTGCGCATGCTCAGCAGGAGCGCCTCCACGGCCCGGTTGTCGACGGCCCGCGCCGACACCGCCCCCTGTCCGGTGGCCTCCAGATGCAGCGAGGACCATGCGTTTCCCCGTACCGTCAGGAACCTGCAGCACACGGCCAGGGCCATGGCCAGCTCGTGCAGCTCGGCCGCCGTTGCCTGGCGCACCGCGGTGACCAGGTTGGCATGCTCGGCATGCAGCCAGACTTGTGCCTGGTCTCGATCGGGGAACGAGACGTCGACACCCACGAGGCCCACCTCATCGGGGACTACGCCGGACAACGCGGGTGAACTCGCCTGGTCGGCCAGCTGGGCGGTGCGGGCGTACCAGGCCAGCACTTTCGACACCGCATCGCGCCGGCTATCCCGTGTGTCGTCGAGTTCGGCACGGTGGGCGGCGTACGCGTGTAACACGTCATGCATCCGATACCGCTTACGGCCAGCCGGCTCGACCAGATGCAGATCCGCCAGATCCTCCAGGCACCGGTACACCGTGATCGGATCCAACCCGGTCAGCGCCGCCACCGCCGTGACACCGAACCCCGGGCCCGGATGCAGCCCTAGCCGCCGGAACACCATCGCCTTCTCGCCGGGCAGTCGGGTGTAGGACCAGTCGAACACCGACCGCACCGCACCACCCACATCCCCTGACGTGCCCGTGCCGCGCCGCGCTCGGCCCTCGGCGATCTCGGCGACCAGGTCCGTGAGTTCGAGCTGGGTGCGGGCTGCGAGCCGGGTCGCCGCGACCCGCAGCGCCAACGGCAGTCCCCCACACGCGTCGATCAGCTCCGCGACCGCGTCAGGTTCGGTGTCGACCCGCTCGGACCCGAGAATCCCGCGCAGCAGCGCGTGCGATTCCGCGACAGTGAACAGATCGAGGCTGATCCGGTGTGCCGCCTCCGCGACCACCAGCTCGGTCAGGTTGTCCCGGCTGGTCACCACCGCCGTGCAGCCAGGTGCTCCAGGCAGCAGCGGCCGCACCTGCTCGGCATCCGCGGCGTTGTCCAGCACCACCAACACCCGCCGCTGCGCCAGCACCGACCGGTACAACCCCGACTGCGCCTCCAACTCCGCTGGGATCTGTGCCTGCGCCACTCCCAGCGCTGGCAGGAACAACGACGCCAGCACCACCGCCGGTTCCAGCGGCGTGCTCGGCCCGAAACCCCGCAGGTTCGCGAACAACGTCCCGTCCGGAAACCGGTCTTGCACCCGGTGCGCCCACTGCACGATCAGCGTGGTCTTCCCGACACCACCAGCGCCGTCGACAACCCCAACGCCCGCGGTGCTCGCACCATCCCCCGCGGCTGGCAGGAGGCGGTCCAGAGCGGCGACGTCGCTCTCGCGGCCGGTGAAATCCCGCAATGCCAACGGAAGCTGCCGAGGCGCCGGCACCGGCTCGCGCTGGGCCGGTACGGGCAGGATCACACTCTGGATCGTGCCCGCCTGTACCACCGAGCCACCAACACTTCCGCTGACCGCGTTCCCCACACTCTCCCGCTCCGCCACACATCCCAGTCTGTCGCCAGCACAACCAGCTCGCAGCGCGCTACACCAACACCACCCTGATGGAGCACACCATGCGGCCGATTGCCGTCACGCACAGCACCAGCGGCGTCAGAGTCGGCGAGCCGGCCCTGTCACTTGCTACGGTGAAACCCGCGGGACACAGAAGGGGGAGTGGCCATGCCAGAGCCCATCCTGGTGGCGATCGCCGCAGCGTTGGCGAGCAGGAGCGCAGGTTCTCTGTACGAACTCGTCAAGAGAAAGTTCAGCGAAAAGCGTGAATCGATAGCCGCACTGGCAGCCGCGGACGGCAAACCGGCAGACTCTCCAGAAGTCGCCGCCCTCAGCGCCGAGCTGGCCGCCGCGGAACAAGCGGATCCCGACTTCTCAACCTCGCTACGAGCATTGTGGCAACAGACAATCACCACTCAACAAGTTGAGCGCGGTGGAGTAGCCAACCAGATATCGGGCGACGTCCAGGGAAACGTGGTCCAGGCTCGCGATATCGGCAGGGTGGACTTTACGTAGGCGGCCGCCCACCCCGCGGCACGTACGACCCTCGCGGGACGAGGTGTGCATAGCGTTCGCATAGACCGGCTCGACTAGGTTGAGCGGACTCGTCGCAAAACGGAGTCGTGGATCTGAGATGCTGCCACTTGTCCCAATCGTCATCGGCCTCGGCGCGGTCGCCGTGGGCGCGGTTCCCGCCCTGCGCGCACGGTCTCGGCGCCACGAGACAGACGCCGCGCGAGCGCGGGCCCGTGCGACCTGTCACCGGCTCGGGTTCGGTGTGGAGACCGTCGCCGGCGCCGGGCATCCGCAGGCGTCCGAGGAGCTGCGCCGAGCCGAGGAGCGCTGGCACACCGCGGGCGCGTTGCTGGCGCGCGCGAACACCACCGAGGAGTGCACGGTGGCCGGTCAGGTGGCCACGGAAGGCCTGGCACACCTCGAGCGGGCGTGTCGACTGCTCGGTGTCGACATCCCCGAGGTCCGGCCATGAGGATCCTGGTGTGCCTGGTGCTCACGGTGCTGACCATGCTCGCCGCGACGCCGGGGTACGCCCAACCGGCCCCGGCCCCGGAGCCGGTCGACGTCGCCGCGCTCGCCGAGGCGCTGCGTGCGGACCCGGTCCAGGTGCTTCCCGGCGCCATGGCCAAAGTGGACACCGACCGCCTCGAGTCCGAGGTGGACGCGACGGAGCCTACGGACCGGGACGGCAACGAGAAGTCCGCTGTGTACGTCGTGCTCGCGCCGGCGGCGTCGACGTTGTCCTTCGACGAGTTGGGGGCCGAGCTCGGCCAGGACGCCGAAGTGATCATCGTGCGCGGGCTGCGGGTCGAGCTACGCTCCTGGGACGCCTACGTCAGGGGCCGGTTCGCCTGGGGCGCCGACGGGTTGCTCGCCCGGCAAGTGAACAACCGCGCCGAGCAGACGGTACTGGCCACCTATGACGTCACGGGTCCGGTGATCGAGACACTGCTCGCGATGCGGAACGATCGCTGGCCGGACTATCCGGACCGACCGGAGAGCGGATCGCTCGACCAGTCCACCGAGGACGCGATGATCGCCGCGCTGCGCCGCGACCGGGTGTACGTCGATCCCGACGTGGCGGCATCCGGTGCCCAGCGATGGGATCCGTTCGAAGGCCGGCCGCCGCAGGGGCCGGTCGGCTACCGGATCGCCTACCTGCCCGCGGTCGACGAGGTTCCCGTGGTGCGGTACATGCTGGCCAAGGAATTTCCCGACGACGTGGTCGTGGTGGTGAACGGCCACTGGGTGGCCGCGCAGGGCCCCGGCTCCAGTCCGGACATCGGTTCCGCGGAGGTTCGTGCTCGTGGCGCGGTCGCGCCGAGCAAGCGAATGGACGAGCCCTACCCGCCGGCATCCCACGCGGTCGCGACGTTCTTCGACCGGCTCACCGAGCTACGCGGCGGCACGCTGTCCCCACCGAGCGCGGTCGGCGGGCTGGTCGGCTCGTGGGGCTTCGCCGCGGCGGGCGCCGGCATCGCGGTGCTGTCGATCATGACGGCGTGGCTCGCCAGGCGGCGGAGGACAGCCATAGCGGAGAAGGCGTTCCGGACCGGCATGGCGACGGCGGTCGGCGACCTCGCCCGGCTCGCCGCGATCGTCGAAAGGGACGGCGGACCGAACGCCCGCCGCCGTGCCGAGGCCGCCGAACGCTATGCCACGGCACGGGATCTCGTCGAACAGGCGGGCACGCCGGGCGAGCTCGACGCGGCGCGGGAGGTCATCGTGGACGGCCTGACGCTGGCCGGCGAACCGGCGCCCACCGGGCAGCAGGCGGCCCGCACCCCACCGCGGGCCGCGCGCACGCCGCGGCAGCGGTCGGCGCGCCAGGAGCGCTGGCTGCTGTCCGTCGGTGCGGTCAACGCGCTGCTCGCCTTTCTCCCCCACCGCGACAAGAAGCTCTTCGACCAGGACTTCGAGGCCACCACCCTCGCCGCATGGGGGACCGCGATCCTGGCCGTGTCGATGGGCGTGTACCTCCTGGTGCGCGACGGCGCGACGGAACCGACCGGCCACGGCGGTGCGCTCAGTCGCAAGGTCATGCACGGCTGGAGCCTCGGGCTGGTCATAGCCTGCTCGCTGCCCGTCATGGTCGTGCTCGACCTCGACGAGGGTCTCGGCGAGACCCTGCCCGTGTTGATCATCGGCGGCCTGGTCGGCCTGTTCTTCCTGCTCCGCAACCGGGTCGCCGGCCGGCTGCGCGAGCCGACCGTGCACCGCTGGGACCGAGGCCTGACCTGGGTCGGGCTGGTCACCGCTCTTTACGCGGTCGTCGGGTTCTACGCCGAGGGGGCCGGCCAAGCTCAGTTCTTCCGCGCCACCGTCGTCGCCGGCTACGGCGCGGCGGGCGTCTTCCTCGCATGTGGACTGTTCGTGCTGGTGCTCGAGCAGCGGTCCGGGCTGGAATCGCGCCGGGAACGCCGCCGCGCACTCGCCGGCGCCCGCGCCACCGCGTTCGCCGACCTGCTCCGCATGGCCACCACGGTGTCGGCCACGCCGACCGACGACCCCGAAACCGCCGGCCGCCACGCCGAGCGCTACGCCGAAGCCATGGCGGCCTTCGAACGTGCCAGCACCGCTGCCGACTTCACCGCCGTCTCCACGATCACTCGACCGTCCACCGTGGAGCAGATCGACAGCGAAAGGGCCTGAGCCCGGAGCGTGTGCGATCACGCGGTCGGACCGGGGTGATCTCGGGTGTCGGTGTCGGTGGTGAGCACGCTGACCAGGCGGCGGGCGCCTCATGGCTGCCGGGAAGGCCGCAGTGGGACGGAATCTGGCGGCTGCGCCGAAGGTCCGCTGATCCGGAGCCGGCTACCGGGCCTGCCACCGCACCTTGACTGCTGCGCGTGATCTACGGTAGCGTCGCTATCTAATATATTCTATGATATGTGGGTTCAAAAGATGCGCTCTGTGCAACGTGGCACTTCACGACGCTCGACCGGAGTCCTCGCCCTGTTGGCCGTGCTGGCGCTCGGCGCATCAGCCTGCGGCGAAGGAGCCACTGCTGGTTCCGCCGACGAGTACCCGCAGAAGCCGATCAACATGGTGATTCCGTACGAGCCAGGTGGTGGTGTCGACACCACGGCACGGCGGGTCATCGAAACCATCGGCGAGTATGTGGACGTTCCCGTTCGCGCCGTTCCCAAACCAGGCGGCGGTGGGACTGTCGGAAGCCAGCAGGTCCATCAGGCCGAGCCGGACGGGTACGAGGTACTCATGGCGTCCAGTGGAGCGATCGTCACGCCACCCCTGACGCAGGACGTTGGTTACCAAGCGTCCGACTTCACGCCGATCGCGCAGGTGGCCGAGGTTTCTTACGTCCTCGTTGTTCGGCCGAACTCGCCGCACAAGTCCTTCGACGAAATGGTTGAGTACTCCAGGTCCCACCCTGACGAAATCACCTACGGCACGTCCGGGCCGGGAAGCACGGGTCATCTCATTATCTCCGCGCTGACGGACGAGCTCGGCGTCGAGTGGAAACATGTGCCCTTCGATGGCGGAGCCTCGGCGGTGGCGGCCGCTCTTGGTGGACACGTCGAGGTGGCGGTGCCTGGGTTGGCCTCCACGGCAGGGCAGCTTTCGCAGGGCGTGGTGCGTGGGCTGGTGAGCACCGGGGCCGACAGTCCAGAACAGTTCCCGGACCTTCCGACACTCAAGGACCTTGGCCACAACGTGGCGTTCCAGGCCGCCTGGATCGGGCTGCTGGCACCGCCCGGGACACCCGAGAACGTGGTTCGTTACCTCGAAGACGCGCTGCGGAAGGTCGTGGCGGACCCCGAGTTCGTCGAGGCGCACAAGAAGGAAAGCGCTGAGCCGCCGCAGTTTCTCGGGTCAGCCGACTTCGGCAAGCGTATTCAGGACGAGACCGACGTGCTGCAGAAGGTCGTAGACAAGGGCGGCTTGTAGGCCGGCGGCCCGAGAGGAGCAAGTTGGCATGAGTCGGGATCCGCGAAGTAGCGACCCCGAAGCACCGGCTGAAAACGAAGGCGCTGCGCAACAGCCTTCCCGCGGGCGTCTCATCGTGCCGATGCTGTTGACGGCCGCGGGCATCTTTCTCATTGTCGACTCGGTTCGCGGCCTGCCGTACCACACGTCCGAAGGCCAGCCAGGTCCCGGGTTCCTACCGATGTGGCTGGGCGGGGCATTGATCGGAATCTCGGGTTTGATCGTCTTCCTGGAAAGGCGCTCGGCCCAAGGCGATTCCCCGCCGCCGGCGGCGACCGCGGTGCACTGGAACAACGCGGCCCGCTGGAAGATCGTGAAGTTCCTCGGGGTGATGGCGGGAGGGATCCTCGCTGTCCAGTTCGCCGGAGCACTGGTCGGCATCGTCCTCCTCGTCATCGCCGAGTTGTGGTGGGTCGAAGGTCAGGCGCTCTGGCGGTCGGCGTTGGTCGCGGTACTGATATCCGCCGCCACGTATGCGCTGTTCGAAATCGCCCTCGGTGTGCAGCTCCCGTGACCGTGCACAACGTCCAATGCGGTCCCTCGACCACCGGCGAAGATTGACATGGACGTCCTCAATTCCTTGCTCAACGGATTCGCGGGGGCGTTGGAGCCATTCAACCTGCTGATGGGCCTCACCGGCGCGATTCTGGGCACGCTGGTCGGCGCCCTCCCCGGGCTGGGGCCGGTGACCGCGATCGCCTTGTTGCTTCCGGTTGCCTACGGCATGGATCCGATAGCGGCCCTGATCATGCTGGGCGGCCTGTACTACGGCGCGATGTACGGCGGAACCATCACGGCCGTGCTGCTCAACGTGCCCGGCGAGGCATCCTCGGTGATGACGTCCATCGACGGCCACCAGATGGCGAAGCAGGGTCGAGCAGGGGTCGCCCTCACGGTGTCGGCCGTGGCCTCGTTCATCGCCGGGACGACGAGCGTCGTGCTACTGATGTTGTTGGGTCCGGCCATCAGTACCTTCGCGCTCAGATTCGGACCACCTGAGTACTTCGCTTTGATGTTCCTGGGCCTGACCCTGGTCTCCGGCTTGGTGGGAGACCGGCGGGCCAAGGGTTACGCGATGGTGATTCTTGGCCTTGCCATTGCGGTTGTCGGCCTGGACCCGATTTCCGGTGTCGCCCGGTTCACGATGGGTTCCCTGTACCTGGACAACGGTTTTGGCTTCCTGCCCATAGCGATCGCGTTGTTCGCGATCGTCGAAATCATGTCGAATCTCGAGCGATCCGCCCGGAACGGGGGCCGGGTCGACAGCATCGTCAAGGCGGGAGCGATGCTGCCCGGGAGGTCCGACTGGCGACGTTCCGCGTTCCCGATCGTCCGCGGCACCGGGCTGGGATTCGGTATCGGCGCCCTGCCCGGAGCGGGAGCGACGATAGCGTCCTTCCTGAGCTATTCCGTGGAACAGAAGATCTCGCGGGAGCCACGGAAGTTCGGAAAGGGAGCGATCGAAGGGGTCGCGAGCGCGGAAGCCGCCAACAACGCGTCGACCGGCGGGTCGCTGCTGCCGATGCTCACCCTGGGCATTCCCGGCTCGGGGACGACGGCGCTGCTCCTGGTGGCGCTCATCCAGTTCGGCTTCACCCCAGGTCCGCGGTTCTTCGTCGACCACGCCGAGGTCGCCTGGGTATTCATCGCCAGCATGTACGTCGGCAACGTGCTTCTGGTCGTGCTGAACACCGCCTTCATTCCCGCGTTCGTCCGCATGGTGCGTTCCAGTACCCGATACATCAACCCGATCGTCGTGGTGCTCGCCATCGTCGGTGTCTTCGCGGTGCAGTACGCGGTGTTCGACGTCTGGGTCATGTTCGTCTTCGCCATCGTCGGCTACCTGTTGCACCGGTACGGGTACCCCCCGGCTCCCCTGATCCTCGCCGTCGTACTCGGACCGCTGGCCGAGCGGAACCTTCGGCGTTCGCTGATCCTGTCGGACGGATCGATCGACGTCTTCTTCACCCGTCCCATCGCCGCGACGATGATGATCGTGGCGATCACCGTGATCGTCTGGCCGTTGATCAAACCTGCCGTACGTCACCTCTTTGGAAAGTCGAGAAAGGTCGGATCCACCGGGAAAGCATGAGGCCGGTCGAGGTTATGGATTAGGAGTAGTGCCGATGTCAGATTCGACAGTGGAGATGGTGTTCGTCGGCGATGTGTACATCAAGCGTGACGACCCGCCTTCGATGTTGACGTCCGTCAGGTCTGTCCTGCGCGACGCCGACATTTCGTTCGGAAACCTCGAGGGTCCGATCACCGACCGCGGTGAGCCGCTTCTCGGCAAGCCGATCGCCGGGGTGCACTTCCAGTCGCCGCTCAATACGGTGACCGCTCTCTCCGATGGCGTGTTCGACGTCATGTCGCTGGCCAACAACCACTCGATGGACCTCGGCCCCGAAGGCATCATGCAGACGGTCGAGGTACTGGACGAGGCGAACATCCAGCACTGTGGCGCGGGCGCGGACGACGCGGCCGCACGGATGCCAGCGATCATCAGTCGCGGTGGCAGCCGGTTCGCATTCCTGTCGTACAGCTCCGTCTTCCAGCCTGGCGCCTTCCCGGCGACGGCCGATCGACCGGGCATCGCGACGGTCCGGGTGCATACCGCCTATCAGCCTTCGCCACGGGTGTTCGAACAGCCTGGGTCGCCGGCCATCCCGGTCACCACGGCGGACGAGGTGGATCACGAAACGCTGATGGCGGACGTCCGCCAGGCCCGGGACGTGGCGGATTTCGTGATCGTGTCCTGGCACTGGGGCATTTCCCAGTCATACCGCAAGATCGCCGACTACCAGGTGGATCTGGGACGAGCCGTGATCGACGCTGGTGCGAACCTGGTCATCGGTCACCATCCGCACGTGCTGCAGGGCATCGAGTTCCACGGCGACGGACTGATCTGCTACAGCCTGGGAAACTTCGCGTTCGACCGCGAAAGCCCCCACTTCGACAGCGAAACCGCCATCCTGACCTGCCGCGTCGTGAACGGTGAAATCGACCGGGTGACGGTGATCCCGGTTCTCATCAACGATTCCCATGAGCCGGAGATCGTCGAAGGCGACCGCGCCGGTGCGGTTCTGGACCTGGTGGAGCGCGAGTCCGCACCGTTCAACACCTCGGTCATCAGAAAGAACGGGATCGCCGTCCTCCAACCCGCCGCCGCACCCGCTACGTAGGTCCGACGTGGCACAACCGAGACCGGCGGGAGCTTAACGATCCCTTACCGGCGCGGGTCTCGGGATGACCGGAGAACCTGACGTCGTCACTGTTGAGGAAGGGAGACACCGAAGGACCGACGAGGTGACGCTGTGGACGGGTTCACGGTCGAACTGGACCGGCTGAGCGAGCTGGTCGCGATGGTGGGCAGCGCCGCGGACCAGATCGGGGCCGCGACCGGCCGGCTGCGCGAGGCAGGCGAGTCGCGGCTCGGGCACGAGGACCTGGACTCGGCCGGGCAGGAGTTCCAGGAGCGCTGGGAGCACGGCGTCAGCCGGCTGCGCGAGGCGACCCAGCAGCTGGCCCCCGCGCTGGGCGCGGCGCGCCAGCAGTACGCGAACCAGGATTCGGTCCACGCGATCCGGCTGGGCGAGCTGACCACCCCCCTCGGGGAGCCGCCCGACGCCGGCGGCCAGGGGGCGGGGTCACCGGCCGAAGCGGGTGGCGGCACCGGCACGGGCGGTCAGGCGGCCGGCTCCCCGACCGACAGCGGCGGTTCCGGCGTGGGCGGCCAGGCCGCCGGAGACCCGACCGGCTCGATCGGCCGCCGGCTGGACGGAGGGACCGACCATGTCACGTGACTTCCCCGCGCTGGGCTTCGACCCGGCGCCCGGCGAGCTCGGCGCCGTGGACGGCCTGCGCGCGCGTCTCGACTCCGTGTCCACCACGCTGACCGAGGCCCGCACCACCATGGCCGGGATCGCCCAGGCCGGCGGCTGGGAGGGCCAGGCCGCCGAGGCGTTCCGCGGGTCGGTCGGCGAGTTCCCCCGGCACCTGGACGACGCCGCCGCGGCCATGACCGCCGCGGCCGCGGCGCTCGGCGCCTGGCACGCGGACCTGTCCTCGCTGCAACGCACGGCCAGCCGGCTCGAAGCCGAGGCCGCGGACGCGAAACGGCGGATCGAGCAGGCGCGGTCCGACCCGGCGCTGCCCTCGCTCGGCGGCGTCGGCGTGCTCATCACCGAGGTCACCGGCGGTGACGCGGAAGCCGCGCGGCAGGCCCAGGCGGCGCTCGACGCGGCGGAGCAACGGTACGACGAGATCAAGGAACGCGCGGAGCGGCTCGAAGACCAGCACGCCGAGCTGGCCGAGGAAGGTGCCCGAAAGCTCAAGCAGGCCGGCGAGGATGCCCCGGACGGTCCAGGACTGCTGGACCGCGCGGTCGGCTTGCTCGGCGACGTGGTGGGGAACGCGCCGCTGGTGCGCTACACCGTGGCGAATCCCAACGTGGTCGCCAACGTCTCCGACGTCATCGGTGACCTCGCGTTCGTCACCAGCTCGGCCGGGATCCTCGCTCCCCCACTGGGATTCGTCGGCAATGGGCTCTCCGGTGTCGCCCTCGGCGGGCACGCCCTGGCCCGCGCGGCCGGCGCCGACGTGAGCGGACAAACCCTTACCGGCGACTTCCTCGGGGCGATTCCGACGTTCGGCGCGCCCGCCAGACTCGGCAAGGAGACCGCCGACAGCCTGAGCCTGCTCCAGACCGTCGCGGGCGGCACGCAGGGCGCGCCCGGTCTCTACGAGCACTACCGGGACTACTGGCTGCCGCAGAGCCCTGAACAGTGGGGGTCTACGGGGCCACGCAGGGGCTCGCGCAGCCCGGAATCGCGTTCTGGAACGCGGTGGAGCAGGGTCAGGTCGAGGACCGCGCCCTGTTCGCCGAACGGGCGAAGGACTCGTGATGCCCACGATGAACGGCCTGACGTTGCGGCCACCGGAAACCTTCAGCCGCACGCACACCGAGCACGCGCACATCGCCGGCACATTCACCGTGGCCACCCGTTCCGGCGACGCCACCGCGAGCCTTGTGGTGCGGGTGTTCCGGTCGAACGATCCAGTCACCGCCGACGACCTGTGTGCCGCGCTCACGGAGAGCTGCCCGGACGCCGATGTTCGCGTCGTGACGTTGCCCGCCGGTCGGGCAGCCGCGATGGTCCGTGCCGGCGAGTACCGGCTGCCACCCGAGGCCACCGGGCACGCCGACACCCAGGTCATTCCCACCTACGGGGTGCAGCTGATGCTGCCCGCGTCGGACGACGAGCACATCGTCGCACTCGACTGCTCGACCAACAGCGTGCATGGCTGGCCAGCCATCGCCGAGCAGGCCGCGGCTGTCGCCCAGAGCATTCACCTTTGACGGCCGGCCACAACGAGCACTGTTCAAAACGGGCCCGCAGCGTGCCCGGGGGCTACTGATCCGGAGTGTTTCGAATTGTGCTCGCCCGCTGGGCGGGCCGTGCCGCGGCCGTATCCAGGACGGTACATACTGCGCACGAGCGTCGCGGTGGATGCCGAGGACGGTGGAAAGCGGTCACTGGTCACTCGGGTTGACGCGGAGCTCTCGGTAGATCAGCATAACTGGCTCCAACCGAAGCGAGGGAGCGTTCCATGCGAGACGGGGTGGCCGAACCGCCCGCCACCGTGACGAACGCGAAGACGAACCCGGCCGGCCGTGTAATCCTGCACGTCGGCGCGCCGAAGACCGGCACGACCTACCTGCAGAACGTGTTGTGGCACAACCGGGTGGCGCTGGCCGAGGACGGTGTCCGGTACCCGTTGCACCAGCCGTTCGAGCATTTCGGCGCCACCATGGACATCCGCGAGATGCGGTGGAACGGCATGCGCAACCCGGACTGGGACGGCGCGTGGGAACGCCTGGCCTCTCGGGCACGGACCTGGTCCGGCACGACTTCGATCATCTCCAACGAGATCCTCGGCGGCGCGAACGTCGAGCAGATCAAGCGTGCGGTCGACTCGCTGCGTCCGGCGGAGGTCTCGGTGGTGTTCACCGCACGGGACATCGCCCGGCAGCTGCCGGCGGGCTGGCAGGAGCACCTCAAGCACCGGCTCCGGGTGCCGTTCGAGAAGTTCGTCGACGATCTCATCGAGCTCGGCCGCGACACGCCGGCACCGTTCGGTGAGATGTTCTGGAGCCTGCACCACGCGGTCGAGGTTCTCGCCCGCTGGGAGGAGGCCGTGCCCCGGGAGAACATCCACGTCGTGACGGTGCCGCGACCCGGTGCGCCGAAGGACCTGCTGTGGAACCGGTTCGCGCAGGTGCTGGGTATCGACGGACGCCGCTATGACACCGAGGTCGAGCGTGCCAACCCGTCGATCGGCGTCGCGCAGGCCGAGTTGCTGCGTCGGGTGAACGTCGCGCTCGAGGACGAGGTGCCGCGTCAACACTCCGACCCGTTGATACGTGTGTTGCTTGGCGAGAACATCCTGGTGCGCGCCAGCGAGAACGCGCCGAAACTGAAGTTGCCCGCGCCCCGGCTGGCATGGGCGACCGAGTGGTCCCAGGAGCTGATCGACGGGTTGTGCAAGGCCGAGTACAACGTCGTCGGCGATCTTGCCGAGCTGATGCCGGTGCCCGAGGAAACGCCGCCGCTGCGACCGGAGGACGCGTCCGCGGAAGAACTGCTCGACCCGGCGATCGCCTCGATCACCGGCCTGCTCGGGCAGCTCGGGCGGGAACGGGACGAGGTGGCCAAGTTACGCGGCGCGTTGGAAAAGCCGTTCAAGACATGGTTGGACCGCAAGCACCCTCGGGTGGCCAACTGTGGGCGTCGCGTGCTGTACCACGGCCGCCGCGCCGCCGACTTCGGCCGCCGCCACGGCCGCACGCCGCGCTGAGGGCAACGCCGCGCTGAGGGCAACGGCCGCGCGCCGACCCGCGACCAGCCATGCCGATCATCGGGCGGCCCGCTGCCGGCACCTCACTGGACGCCTGGGCACCGCTTTGCCCACACGATCCCGCTCGGCACCGGCCACCTAGAATCGGCCGCGCCAGTGCCGGCCGACGGCGGTGGACGCCCGGCACTGTGCCGGCCGAGGAACATGAGGAAATCGCGCGATGAACTGGATGGCGGCCGTGCCGGTCGCGCTTGTCACGGTTGCTTGGTTGTTGGTGCCGGGC